>JAOZLM010000016.1 GCA_029934815.1 Desulfocapsa sp.
AATGACGGAATCGTAGAAAACGAACAAAACTGAGGTTCGATGGTAATCAAGTTAAAGTTTGAAGGGTAAAAGGTAAAAGGTAAAAGCACATTAGTTTCGTTTCTCCTCACCCTTTACACTTTTTATCCCCTTAAAACTTCACACTTTCCACGCGAAGTTCGCCAGAGAGAAGTTTGGGTAGGAGGGTGTCCCGGAGCTTGGCTAATGATTCAATTTCTTCATCAAGTGCTTTTTGACGAAAGAGGCATTTGTGTGCGTTATAAATAACTTGCCAGGATCAATGATACCAGATCTGCGCATGCAACAAAAGCAGGAGCTCAACACACTGAAATTATAGTCATTCCCAAGTATACCAATAAATAATTAGTCGTCAGATCAAACGAAAAACAAGCTTTATTCCCTCGATTCATCCACAGTAGATCTTTGTTTATCAGTTTTTAAGCCCTGTGTTATTCCAAAAAAACGAGCCAGACAAAAATTAACATATGCACAAATAGTTTTTCCTGGTACTACTTCTCGTTACTTGTTGTTTTGTGTCCTTCTGTTTTACTCGTGTACATGAGGTGTTATAGATGCTGGTGAATAATTTATTTAAATACTGGACGTACAGGGTCTTTGCTCCTGGTGCGGTATTACGCTCAACCTATGAGTCTTTTCAGGAACTCCTGGACTATGATGGCAAAACCCATGAAGAAATGGCAGAGCTCGAGGCTTTGTATTACCAGGGGATAAAAGAAGACTTCAGCGCTATTCGTAATCGTTATGAAAGTTTTTCTGCAAATGTATTGGGAATGGTGGAGAGTTTGGAGAAAATGGCTCCTGGGTCCCATGTGACTCTGAAGAGTTATTACAAAAAATTTGATTTCTACAGTAAATTCCTGCTGGCTCCTCCACAACCTGACTGTACTCCTCCCTTTGTTTGTTCTTTGCAGGAAGGAGCCGGAAAAGACTCTCTGGTAGGTGGCAAGGCCTCCCAGTTAGCATCACTTGCTGTGGAACTCAAGCTTCCCACTCCTGATGGCTTTGTAATTACTGCAAACAGTTTTCATTATTTCATGGAGTATAATGATTTACGCAGATCTGTTGATGCTCTTCTCAGCACCATCGAAAGCACAAATCCGCATAGTTTAATTGAGATCTCAGCTCAACTCATCGATCTTATTATGCATGCTGACCTCCCCTCTGAAATCAGCACCGAAGTGACAGCGGCATGGAACAGGTTTGCCGCTACATTTGAACACACACCACTTGTGGCTGTACGTAGCAGTTGTTTAAATGAGGACGGTGCATGTTCCTTTGCCGGGCAATATCTCACCTTGCTCAATGTTTCCGGTGACAATATCCTTGAATCCTGGCGTCAGGTACTTTGCAGTAAATATACCCCGGAAGCGCTGGCCTATCGCATCCATTCCGGGCTTGGTGATGAAGAAACGGGGATGGCTGTTCTGGTTATTGAGATGGTGGATGCAAAAGCCAGTGGTGTTTTGTACACGGCAGATCCCTCCGGGAAAGAGAAAGATGCACTTTCCATTCATGTGGTTCGTGGTCAGGGAGATGCATTGGTTAGCGGGCGGGTTATTCCCGAGTCTTTTACAATGACTGAAGGAAAAAATCCTGAAAACTGGAATGAAACAATATTGACACACCCCGAATTTCTTCATCTTCTGGAGCAAGGCAAGATTATTGCTGATCACTCTTCTTCTGCAAGAGATGTGGAGTGGTCAATCACAAAAGAGGGACGCCTTATCTTCCTGCAAAGCAGGCCTCTTGGCACGCAAGATATCAGTACAGTAGTTGAGGAAGTAACCCCCCTGGTCAATAAAGGGCAGCTGCTGTTTAAAGCAGGGGTGACAGCTGCCATGGGACAGGCTTACGGTCCTGCATATATTGTTGATTCTGATCACCTGCTGGAGGATGTGCCGCAGGGAGCAATTCTCGTGATAAAAGAGACACTGCCTTCCGCTGTTCGTGTATTAAAACAGGTTACTGGTGTGGTTGCAGAGCTTGGTTCTGTGGCAGGGCATTTTTCCACCGTCTGCAGAGAGTTTGGCATTCCCCTGCTTCTGGCTGTGGGGGACAGTATTGAAGACATTACTCGTGGAGAAGAGTTAAGTCTTTTTGCCGATAGACAAGAGTTGTGGCAGGGTAATTGCCTTCCGAAAGGAAAAACAATAGCAATCCATGAAAAGCAGGCATCACTCCCCTATTTCAAGAGGTTACATGGTCTGCTGGAATTTGTAACTCCTCTGAATTTACTTGATCCGGAGTCTGAAAGTTTTGTCCCTGAATCCTGTCGTTCTCTCCATGATATTATACGCTTTTCTCATGAAGAGGCCGTACGTACCATGTTTTCTCTTGGGGATAGGGGCAGCGGCAGATCAAAAGGGAAACGGAAATTGCTTTCTGAACTCCCCCTCGATGTGTTTTTGTTAGATGTTGGTGGGGGAATGTCGGTACAGGATGCAGGAAAAGCAGATGTGTCTCTGGGGGATATCCGCTCCACTCCTTTTCTTGCCCTCTGGCAGGGCCTGACTCACCCTAGTGTGGAGTGGGAGGAGCGTTCTCATTTTGACTGGAAAAGTTTTGATGAAATTGCACTGGCCGGCGGTGTTGCCAGTAAGGACTCAGCAGAGTTTGCAAGCTTTGCAGTGTTAGGAAGCAATTACGTAAATCTGAATATGCGATTTGGCTATCATTTTACGCTGGTTGATACCATGTGCGATAAAGATCCAGCGAAAAATTATTGTCAGTTACGTTTCGCCGGCGGCGGCGGTGATTTTTCAGGCAGAAGTCTGCGCATAGAGTATGTTGAGGCCATTCTTAAAGAGAGTGGCTTTCAGGTCACCCCCAAAGGAGATCTTCTTGATGCCAGATTACAACATCTGGCAGCGGATGAACTGTTACAGAAGTTAGAAATTGTGGGCCGTCTCCTTGGAGTGACGAAGCTAATGGATATGCGTCTTAAGGATGACAATATGGTACAGAAGCAGATACGAGCATTCTGGGAGGCTAGCTAATGAAAGAACCGAACATGAAATACCAGCTTACATGGTTAACCAATCAACTTGCCGTTGGCTATGCCCCCATGTCATACGATGAGCTGGATTCCATCAAGGATCAGGGAATAGGGGCCATAGTTAATCTCTGCGGAGAATTCAGCGATCTGCATGAAATAGAAAAACAGGCGGGATTTGAGGTATGTTTTCTCCCTACTCCAGATGAATGTGCCCCGGATCTTGAAAAAATGGAAGAGGCCCTGGAATGGCTGGATGAATCGCTCTATCTAAAGAAAAAAGTTCTTGTCCATTGTCGTCATGGACATGGACGCACAGGCACTTTTATCTCTGCCTATTTATTGCGGCGCGGGCTTGCTCTTAAATATACTGAGAAAAAACTCAAGGGGACCAGGGCTAATCCAACCAATTATAGTCAGTGGAAACTCCTCAAGAAATATAGTAAGCAGCAGGGGCAGCTGGATGCCCGGGAGGCCAGCATTGAAAACCCCAGCACAATAGACCTCCTGCCATTTTTCCATAATTACGAGGCGTTGTTGGCAGATACAGGGCAAGTAAAATTGGATCCAGCTACCTGCACACAGCCCTTTAACCTGCAGTTGATCGAGGCTGTCTATATCAGCCATGTTGTCAACTCAAAGTTAAGCCGGGAAAAGCGCAATGAAGTTCTTGAGCGGGCACTCCATATTTCTGCACTTAAAAACTTTTTGTGTCCCCTTGCTGAAGAAGACACCTGTTTGATTTGTGATCATCGTCCTCTGCGTTGCCGTACCGTTCACAACGATGAGCAAAAGAGCATACATAAGGATATAGTAGCAAAAATCTCCAGAGATATTTTTCTTGCATTGACGGATTCCTTTCTCGCCGATGATGCTTTACACTTCTCCATTATTGATACCCTTTCCGGACGATTTGTGCAGCAGTACTTCCAGGCTACACGTGATACAAGAAAAGCCTGAGGAGAGAGAAGTGAAATCCCTGACACCTAAACGACTACTCATTGTGGATGACGAAAAGGATTTGCTTGTCCTTTTGCGTAAAGTTCTTGCTAAAAAGTGTGGTTGCGAGGTTGCCATTGCCCAATCCGCTAAAGAGGCGCTTGAGCAAACCACATCCTGGCAACCGGATGTGATTTTGACTGATATTGTCATGCCTGACATTGATGGGTTGCAATTGTTACACAAGGTCTACGAGATAGACAGATCGATCAGCGTTGTCATCATGACAGGGTATGGCACCATCGAAATGGCGGTAACAGCTCTGAAAAATGGAGCATATGACTTTCTGGAAAAACCTTTTGAAAATACAAAAGTTAGCCTGATTATCCTTCGTGCTTTTGAACGAACGCAGCTGCTTCGAGAAAATTTTCAACTCCACAAAGAGTTACAAAAAGGGGATAGAGCAACTGAATTTATAGGACACAGTAGTGCTCTGAAAGGTGCAATCGCTCTATTGACTCGACTTAGTCGGAGTGATGCAACTGTCCTGATCCGTGGTGAATCAGGAACCGGAAAAGAAGTCGCAGCCAGAACTATTCACCAGATGAGTGATCGCGCAGCAAGGAAAATGGTTGTCATCAACTGCCCGGCCCTACCTGAGCAGATTTTGGAGAGTGAACTTTTTGGTTATGCAAAAGGTGCCTTTACAGGAGCAGATCACGATAAAGATGGTCTCTTTCTTGAAGCAGCAGGTTCCACCATCCTGCTTGATGAAATTGCCGACATCCCCGTGTCTCTGCAAACGAAGTTGCTTCGGGTGCTACAGGAAAAAGAAATCCAGCCACTGGGTCAGACCAGCACAGTAAAAGTTGATGTTCGGGTACTGGCCTCTACAAATCAGGATCTTGAGGCGAAGATGGCTAAAGGGGAGTTTCGGGAAGATCTTTTTTATCGTTTGAATGTGATGACAGTTGTTATGCCGTCATTGCACGATATGCAGGAAGATATTCCTTTGCTGGCCCTCCATTTCTTTAATATGTATGTGGAAAAGTATCAGCGTAGCAATATGGAACTTTCCAAAGAAGCGTTGAAATGTCTGGAACGAAGGGTATGGAATGGAAATGTTCGTGAGTTACAGAACAGAATTAATCGCGCCGTGCTTCTCACCCCTGGTCATATTATCACCCCCAATGATCTTCTCAGTCCTGAAGAATTAGAAAAGGACGGTTCAACGAACAAGCACGGAGTGGACATCCCTATATGCGTTCACCGACTTCCATACAATGAAGCAAAAGAAGAAGTAATGTCTTCTTTTGCTTCCACCTATCTGCAAAGAGCTCTAACCATGAGTAATGGGAATGTATCGGCTGCCGCCCGTGAAAGTGGTCTGGGGCGTCAATCCTTTCAACGTCTGATGCAGCGTTTCCAGGTAAGGCCCAAGGCATTCAGAGATTAAATTTCCTGATTACCAACGAACCTCATTTTTGTTCAATTTCTGCGATCCTGTCTTTCCGGACTCCGAGTCTGGAATGAATGAGGCGGTAGCTGAGCTTCAGTGGTAATCAGGTTAAATTTTGGTTTTACTGCAGGCATACATTTTCCCGACCATTATTCAGGTAGCTTTTCCCAGCCCCCCCAAAGTGCACTCATTGTGCGGCACCAATCTCAGACAAGTTTTCAACCACTTAATTATTCATGGCAATACAGGAGGATACTGTTCCCCCAATATGTGTATCTCCTTGTCGCCAAAGTGCACCCATATCGAGGCAGTGCATCATTATGGATGCATATTTTTAATGTCATTGTCCAAAATGTCTTTACCACGATGTATCTCCTCGTCAGAGGTATCACACTGATTTTTCGTCTTTGTCTATGGCATGACAACAATTTCCCGGATATGGCACTGTTTATGCTAGTAGATACGTGATGTGGGCTACTGCCTCTTGTTGCGGGCAGGTACTAACAGGTCTGTGGTAAACCTCAAATACTTTGATGGTATGGCATAAATGCTATGAAAAACACACGTAAAATGTTTCCGTTTCTCCTCCTTTTGACGTTCGTTGTGTGTCCTGGAAATGCATGGGCTGTGCAAAGCCATGCTGCTCCAGAAGGTTTGTACGTCCATCAATTAGCCCACATTTTTTATGCTGCTTCAATGTGTTACCTCTTCTGGGGAGTTCGACAAACCGCCTTCAAATCACGGGGATGGCGTTTTCTGCAAATCTTTTGCGTTTTCATGGTTATGTGGAACGTGGTGGCTTTTACAGGACACTCTCTTGTTCATTATATTCATCATAGCGATTTTATCCGCGAGGCGGGATATTTAAGTACGCACCTTCAGGGGCCCCTCACCGGTGTAAAATTCTGGTATTATTTTACGCAACTAGATCATCTTTTTAGTATCCCGTCGTTCTTTTTTCTCTATCTGGCTATGAAAAATTTATACCGTAGTAGCTGTGAGGATGTGAAAATATGACCAGCCTGCCAATGCTTCCTGCCATACTGATGGATATGGCAGGGTCTGTTGTAATTATCGTCCTTTCTTTTCTCTCCCTGCGTTACGCATGGCTCCTTATCCGCAAGCAGCCTGAGAATTTCCTGTGGGGTTTTCTGTTCTATTTTTGCCTTACTCTGGTTTGTTTTTCCGTTTCCCGTGCAGTGGGGCACCTGCTTAAACAGATACTGCTGATCCTCGGCAATAAAGAGCAGTGGCAGGTGCTAGCTCCTTTCAGTGGAGGGTTCAACACCCTGCTGATGGTATCGTTAGCCGCCGTAAGTGTTTATTATCATAAGGGAATAGAAGGATACCATGCCATTCAGAGAAAAGCGAGTAGTTTAAAAAATGCTAATTGTAAGCTTGAAATATCAGCGAATAAACTCCAGCAACTGAATGCAGATCTGGAAAAAATGGTGGAGATACGAACTCAAAAACTCTCAGCGTCAGAAAAGAAATTCCGTAATTTCTTCACTAATTCTAAAGACATGGTTTATTTTTGTGATTCTTCTAACAGGCTTGTCAATATGAACTCTGCAGGACTTGAGATGCTTGGCTATCCCATGGAGGAAGACCAGAAGCTCACATTACATAACATCTTTTGCAATGAAGAAGATTTGGAAAACTATCTGGAGACCATCGTTGCAGTTGGGTTTGTAGAAGATCTTGAGGTTGAATTTTTACGAGCTGACAGAACGGTTATCTACGTTCTTCTCTCTGCAACTGCTGTTTTTGACAAAAACCGGGTGTTTACCGGTTGTGAGGGTATTGCTAAAGATCTCACACGGGTCCGAACGATGATGGAGCAGCTTGCTTCCAGTGAAAAGATGGCATCGGTCGGACAAATGGCGGCTGGCGTGGCCCATGAAATTAACACACCATTAGGGGTTATTCTTGGCTATTCCCAGCTGATGATGGATGATTTCACTCCCGAGAGTGAAGAAGGACAAAGTCTGGTCGTTATAGAACGTCAGGCAAAAGCTTGCCGCAAAATTGTTGCAGATTTGTTGAAATTCTCTCGCCAGGCAGAGAGTGCCCGTGAAAATATTCTGGTCAATGAAGTTTTGACCGATGTTCTTGCGGTAACGGAACATTCGCTGAATATGGACCATATCAATGTCCATCGTGACTTTAGCAAAGATGAGCCGACGATTATTGGGGATACTGAAAAGTTACGTCAGGTTTTTGTTAATTTCATCAACAATGCACATCATGCCATGGAAGAACAAGGGGGCGGTGACCTCTTTATTTCCAGTCATTATGAAAAAGAAAGTAACAGGGTGGTGACCACGATCCGTGATACGGGTCATGGCATCCCGGAAGATGTTGTGGCAAAGATTTTTGATCCCTTCTTTACCACAAAATCTGTGGGGAAAGGGACAGGACTAGGTCTTTCAGTTTCTTATGGCATTATCCAGGAACATGGTGGCATTATAGAAGTAGAGAGTCCGGCCCGAGGCAAGGATGGAAAAATGCAAGGCACTGCCTTTCATGTGAAATTACCTGCTATATCCGTGGAGCAAGTTTCTGTAAACGAAAATAAATCTGATACGAAATAATTATAAAAAGGAGATGTTATGGCTGAAATATTAACCCTGGATGATGTACAGGATGCAACAGTACTGATTGGTAAGATTCTTACTAAAAAGGGTCACAAGGTACACTGTTTTACTGAAGAAGATAAGGCCATCGCGTATGCGAAAGAGAATGTTGTGGATCTGGCTATTCTTGACATAAAGTTGGAAAAAATGAGTGGTGTTGAGGTACTGGAGCTTCTCAAAAAAATACGGCCATCCATGAAGGCCATCATGCTCACAGGCTACCCCACAGTTGAGACTGCAAGGGAAGCCATCAGTCTGGGTGCCGATGAATACTGCGTGAAACCCATTGACCGTGATGAATTGGAAGAAAAAGTTGAAAAAGTCCTGAAGGCAAGAGGCAATAAAAGCGCGATGAGCGTGTAAAAGAAAGGTGAATAGCATGGATAGTAAAGCAACAAACCTGGCCAGAGCAAAGATATATCAGTTTCTTTCCACTCTCTATCGCGATGAGATCCCCCTGTGGCTTGTCGAAAAAATGGGAGAGGAAGCGTTCCTTGGTCAGATAAAAAAACTGCAGGAAGTATGCACCATTCAGGATTTCTGTTCTGGTCTTGGTCGGATGCGCGGAAGCATGGAATCTGCATCAGCAGGCGAAACCTTCAACGAACTTCGCTATGAGTATGCCGATCTTTTTTTGAATGCCGGGAGTAACCCGGCATTTCCTTATGAATCCTGTTACGTCACCCGCGAACCTCTGGTAATGCAGGAACCGGTTGTCAAAATGCGTGAGGTTTTGAATAAGGCCGGATTGCACAAGCATGAAGACTTTCTTGACCTGGATGACCATATCGGAGCAGAACTTGAGCTCATGCGTCATTTTGCTGAACAGGCTGCCTATAAAGGAATCAAACAGGATAAAGAATTTGATTTTCTTCGGGATCATCTCCTGAACTGGGTTGTTGAATTTTCGGCTGTACTCACCAGTGCCGCGCAGACAGAGTTTTATCGTGGACTTGCAGAGATCACCATGAGTTTTCTCTTTAATGAGCGAATGTTTGCTTTTGCCATGCTTTCACAGCAGGCTCCTGATGACTCCTATGCCTATATTCTGGAACATATGAGTAAGGCTGTCGCAACACTGGAACTGGGTGATGATTATGTAACGCTTACTGAAGGAACTGTAACCCCTGAAAAATTAAAAGGTGTCAAATCACACTGTTTTATCTGTCTGGGACTTTGCGGCCAGGAGATGAAAGTTAAAGACAATATTATAACTGGTTGTAAAGGTCTGCCAGGTGATCCAAAGGGTGGCGGCAGACTTTGTATTAAAGGCGCAAATGCCCATCATAATACCTACTCTGCCTACAGATTGAAAACTCCATTGATCAAGGAGAACGGTAGATTCCGTAAAGCCAGTTGGGAAGAAGCGCTCGATCGAACTGTAGAAAATATGAAGCGTATCGAACCCACTGAGCTTGGTTTTCATCGTGGTAATGATTTCAATAACTGGTGTCATGAAGCCGTGATGGCGGCTTACGGCACTCCCAATAAAGTTACTCACAGACAGATGTGCGATAATCCTGCACGTATGGCTAACGAGAAAAACTTTAGTGAGAAACGTCCCTGGATAGATTATGAAAATTCAGAATTTATCATGCTTTTTGGTATCAACGAACTGGCAACATCTGCAGGTCAGCGAAAAGTTGCCAATCTGAAAAAAGCAGTTAAGCGCGGTTGTAAGCTGGTTGTGATAGACCCCAGGCGTAGTGAGACCGCAAAGCTGGCTTCAGAATGGATTGCCATTAAACCTGGTACTGACGGTGCCATGGCCATGGCCATGTGTTATGTGCTGGTCAAAGATGATCTGTATAACAAAGAGTTTGTTGAGAGCTGGACGTATGGTTTTGATGCTTTCAAGAAGCGTCTTATGGGTGAGGAGGACGGTGTTGTCCGTACACCTGAGTGGGCAGCTGAGATCTGTGGGATTTCAGCAGGTACCATCACCCGTCTGGCTCATGAATTTGCCATCGCAGCCCCTGCCGTTGGGGTGAATAGCTGGACTGGTGTTACTCAAGCACCAAATACTTTGCATGCAACTCAGGCACTTATTGCAATGAATGGTTTGATGGGTACTTTTGATGCCCCTGGTGGACCTTCTCTTATTCGTAAGAAAAAACTCGCTTCAGCCTGGAGTGATGATCAGGCCAAACCGCCTAACAATGCTCCAAAATTTAAACTCGATAAAGGCCATCTCTGGAGCGGCTGGATTCCTGCTTATTTTGAAAAAGATGTGGATGAAGGTAAGCTGAAGGCCATGATCTGCTATTTTGGTAATCCTGTTATGTCTTGCGGCAGTGAGCCATCAATCAAACGTGCCATTGAAAAACTGGAATTCTCCTGCTCCATCGACTGTTATATGTCTAACACCACAGAGTTGTGTGATGTGGTGCTTCCTGACTGTACCTATCTTGAGCAGAGTCGTGTAGTTCCCGACTGGATGTACGAATCCTTTATCTCGCTTTCCCAGCGAGCCATCAAACCAATGTATGACTCTAAGTCGGTTGTCTCAATTTTTCAGGAGATTGCAAAACGACTGGGATATGGAGAGTATTTCACCTGGAAAAACGAAGATGAATTCCTTGAAAATCAGCTCCGTAACCAGGATATTACCCTGGAAGAGCTAAAGAAGGTTGGATATCATATTACCGACGAGCATGAGTATTTTAAATACAAGGAGTGGGGTTCTATGAATCCACCAGCCGGTTACGGTTCGTCTGGAAATACAAAGACCGGGAAATACAACTTTAGCAATCCGCTAGCTGAAGAAAACGGTGTGGATGGACTTCCTGACTACAAAGATCCTTGGGAAGACTGGCCAGATCTTGAACCAGATAGTGAGCACCCAATGATTCTCGGATTTTTCCGTGTGCTTGAACATGAGCACACGTCAACTTTCTGGAATGTTTCCCTGATGAAAGCCTATGGTAGCAACCCTGTGTGGATTAATTACGTAGACGCAAAAGAACTTGGAATTGCCGATGGTGATGCTGTGAAAATCAGTTCACCCTGGGCCTCTGTTGAAGCCACCGTTATGGTAACCTGGGGAATCCGTCAGGGTGTACTTGCTGCAGCAGGAGGCTTTGGCCATAAGTATGGTCTGGAAGGAGATCCCAAATATCCACAGTATAAAGGCTTTAATACAAACACCCTACTCAGGCCGAACACGACCTGTAAGTGGACGGCAACACCGCCTCTCAAATATATTAAGACCAAGATTGAAAAAATCTGATTGGGAATTTTTTTATGTCGCTGTTGCAGGAACAAAAATATCTCAAGGTCTACCAGAAGGTTACTAAACTGACCTCGATGGTTCTCGATCATCAACAGGTAATGGATACCATCGTCCGCAGTCTGCCCGATCTTCTGGCAGTGGATGCCGCAACCATTCGCCTGCTTGATACCGAAACCGGTCAGTTTGTTATGGGCGCAGCCCATGGTCTTTCTGCGGAGTATCTTTCCCGTTACAGTATCGATACGGAAGAGACCATGGAGATGATTCGTTCCGGTTATCCTGTAGCAAAAACAGATGTGGATCTTGAGACTGATCATCATGATCAGGAACTGGTGCAGAGTGAGGGCGTAAAGTCTGTCCTTACTCTGCCCATAATTTTTCAGGATTCCATCATTGGTATGCTTCGTCTGCTGACACGGGATAAACGTATTTTCACAGCAGATGAGATCTCTTTTTCCATGGCTCTGGCCGAACAGGTGGGGATTGCAATCTCCAATAGTCGGATGTTTACAGAGATGGAAAATCAGGTCGATTTTATGAAGGAAGTGCAGGAGATTTCCACCCTGGTGAATTCCAGTCTCGATCTGTCGGCGGTACTCGACACCATCGTTGAACGGTTGCCAAGATCTCTTGGGTGTAAAGGCTGCAGCATCCGTTTGCTTCAGTCCCAACGCAATCAGCTGGAACTGGTGGCTTCTTATGGGCTGTCAGAGACCTATCTGCAGCGCGGACACGTGGAAAATGAAAAAAATGTGGAAGCCGCTCTGTCCGGTTCTCCTGTCTCTATCTTTGACGTGAGGCAGGATGACCGGATTTTTTATAAGAAAAACATGGAAGAAGAGGGAATCCAGTCACTTCTTTCTGTCCCTATCAGGGCAGGAAATGAAGTTATAGGAGTACTCCGTATTCTTTCAGATGTTGCTCGTTGTTTTACCAGTAGTGAGATTAATTTTGCAGTTACTGCTGCCGAGGTTGGAGGTGTTGCCATTCGCAATGCCAAAACCTATCAGCAGATTACGCTGCTCTTTAATCAAATCGAAGAAAATGAAAGATTTCTTGCTGATATCCTCGATTGCATCAGACCGCAGTTGCTGGTTGTTGACAAGGATAAGCACCTGATTCTTGCTAATAAAGTTTTTCAGAAAACAATGAGCCGCTCTGAGAATGAGCTTTTGGGATGTGATTATGATGGGCTTTGGCAAAATCAGGATTGTGACGAAGATGAGTGTCCGGTGACCAGAGTTTTAACGACGGGGAAAAGTGCTACTTTTACCCACAAGATAATGCAGGACACCGAAGTCCATTGGTGTGAACGAACGGCTTCGCCCATGCTCGGTTCAGATGGAGAGGTTGAGTATGTCATTGAAGTAATACGTGATATCACAACTAAAAGACAACTTGAAGAAGAGCAGCTGGAGCGTGTGAAACTTCAGGGTGTTGTGGAACTTGCCGGGACGGTTGCTCATGAAATTAATTCACCACTGTTTGCTGCTCTTGGGACAGCACAACTTCTTGAGGAAGATTTGGAGAATCAGGATCTTATTGATGATGTGAATACAATTGTCAGGAATCTAAAAGAAATTGGAGTGCTGACAAAAAAAATGACCAGCATGACAGGTTTTGAAAGTAGGGACTATGTGGGTGATGCAAAAATTGTTGTAATAAAGTGATTTTTGGAAAACGCTTATTCAATTAAGCAAAAAAATTAAGGAGGTTGATAGTATGAAACGCATTACGTTATTTTTAATTGCTCTTGCAGGCCTGGTGTTTGTGAGTAGCAACGCCATGGCTATTGATGGCAAATTAAGTTCAAACAAGGTCAAGGCAGGAAGTAGCATTGGGGTTGAAGGAAGTATCGATCCCGGTCAGGAGCTCTTTGTAGTTGTCTGTACAGATTATTTATTCTCTGCAAAGGATGCACCGGGACCAAAAGAAAAAGAACGGCTGATGAAAGGCAAAAAAGGAAAGAATATCTTTGGCGAGACAGCGATCCCACCATCATATTATGTCGTAACCAGTAACCCTGAAGCATTGGCAAGTCCTAAAGTTTCTCCAAAAGGCCAGGCAACTGGTATCTTTGCTTTCCCTCCATTTAAATATATGGTTGAGGTAAACAAGATTAAGAAATGGGGCGATGTTGATTCTGCAACGAAGGCTATTCTTGGTCCCATCACAAGTGAAGCTCAGTGGAAGATGCTGGTTTATTCCCATGAAAAGAAATTTGGGATGAACACCATTGTAAAGGAAAAACCACCCACTGGTGGTAATGCCCGTATGGTCATGAGTGACTATGATGATGGTAACAAACAGTGGAACGAAGGAGTATCTGTTAAACTTGACAAGGCAACGGGTAAATACTCAGTCAGTATGTCCCCTTATAAGAACCTTGCTCCAGATACTCAAATGGCCGTATATGTTAATGGTCAGAAAATTGATACCTTTAGCATAGAAAAATCTGGTTTCTTCTTTAAAACCGGTAATGTGTACATGAATCCCATGGTTGTTTTTATTGGTGCTTTCATTATTGGTATACTCTTTGTTATCATGGGTGCAGCTGGTGGTCTCTTTACTGCAGCATTCCAGATTACTGTTATTGGAACCAAAGGGCCTGTTGGTATCAATGCTGGTAATACCATCAAACCAACAAACCTTTTCCTTACAATGTGCTCACCTATCACTGGATTAATGACCTTTGTAAAAGAGAAACGTTTTGCTACACCTGTTGCAATTCCTTTTGCCATTGGTATCGTTTGTGGTGCCTTTTTTATTGGACCTCCACTTTCCGCCAAATATCTGAACCTGGCAGCATTTAAATTCTATCTTGGTATCATCTGTCTTGTTATTGGTATCAAACTGTTTATAGAGTCTCTGCCAAGCTCCATTGAAAAGAAAAAGGCTATGAAAGCCATTGTTCAAAAATTCAATGCTGCTGTTAAAGAAGCAAAATCCTCCGGTAAAGCAATACAGATGGGTTCTATTGAATTTGATAAATTCAATCCAATTCAATTTGATATGCGCTTCTGGGGTGAAACTTTTGTTGCCAAACCCCTGTTGATGCTGATTGGTGGTATTGTTATGGGTGTTATTGCCTCCTCCTTTGGTGTTGGTGGTGGTTTTATGTTTATGCCTTTCATGACCACATTTGTTGGTTATCCAATGTATCTTGCAGTTCCAATTGCACTTGCTGGAACATTTTCCACCTCAATTGGTGCCATTTCCAAATATGTTATGATGGGATATCAGCCTGATTGGATTATGGCAGCCTTGATTGCTGCAGGTGCCATGTGTGGTGGTATTGTTGGACCTAAGATCCAGAAAAAACTGCCTGAGATTTTCCTCAAGCGACTTCTTGCTGGTGCTCTGATTCTGACCTGTTTGAAGTACACTGGACTTATCTGGTTTATGCGTTAAGAAAAAAAGTTATTATTACGTTTTAAAGCGTTTGTAACACTGTCGTAAACCCAGCAATAGGGGTGGGGGGATAACCTCATCCCTATTGTTGTGTCGGGTACCATTTAAAAACAAATAAATACTCTTTGCAGTACAAAGTTATGCAAACATATCACGACATTCTCGATTTTATCTTTTACAGGGTTATTTACCCGGTACTGTTATTTATTCGACAAATATTTGATGGAATATTTATTGGTAGTATGTCTTTACTCTCAATTCCTTATGGTTATCAGGTAGTGATTATTGCGATCTGTACTGTTTGCTTTGCATTTGCTCTCCGTAAATGGCTTGATGTTGAAGCTAAAGAAAAAATATTTCGAACAAAGTTTGTTGCCCAAAAAGCTAAACGAGATGATATTGCGATTGTTCCTGACAAAAAAGACAGGGACGCAAT
The DNA here is from genome assembly GCA_029934815.1 of Desulfocapsa sp. Taxonomy (GTDB): domain Bacteria; phylum Desulfobacterota; class Desulfobulbia; order Desulfobulbales; family Desulfocapsaceae; genus Desulfocapsa. The sequence goes on from JAOZLM010000016.1 coordinate 15,127, forward strand.
GTACACTTCAGCAGATCAGTCCATTGATGAAGATTTTAATGTCTACCTGGCACAACATTATTTCCGTTATGTGCTGATCTATCTCTTGCCACTTTTTCTGGTAATGGCCTGGTTGAATGACAGCCTGGATGAACAGGTTCTGATCACAATCTCAGGACACTCTTATCTCTTTCTTACTCCCTCGCATCCCATGGGCATGGAAGGTGTTTCAGTAACACTGCTCTACCTGTTAAGCTATGTTTTCTTCCTGATCGTTGGTTTCCAGGTAAAAAAGCTTTTCTTTTCGAAGAAAAAAAAGGCGTAGCCAAATTGAACGTTTTCAATTTGTATACAAAGCTTTTCTCTGATCCTGAAAAAAAAGTGGATCTCTTCAAAACTTTTCCCTGGTTGTATAGAGTTTTTTATAACCAGCGACTTCATTATATTTGGCAAACATTCCTTGTAGATCTGTTTATTATTTTAATTCTTTCCGGGCTCTTTGGGCCTCAAGAACCGGGAAGCAATATCATACTCTATCTTTGCTGGGGATTATGGTGGCCTTCTGTCATATTGAGCCTCTTTTTTGTCGGTAGATTATGGTGCGGCGTCTGCCCTTTTCCCGTTGCCGGCAACTTTCTTCAGGCCTGCCACCTGTCTCTTCAGAAAAAAGTTCCCAAAATACTTCAAAGATACAGCATCGCGATTTCAGTCACTTTCTTTATGATGATTATCTGGGTGGAGGAAGCCACTGGAATGAAGTCTAGTCCAAAAGAAACCACCTGGCTGCTTCTTACCATATGGGGCGGAGCAACTCTCTGCGGGCTTCTCTTCGCAAAACAGGCCTGGTGCCAGTATTTTTGTCCATTGGGACGACTTATGGGGATTGGTGCATCAATTTCCCTGATCGAATTCAGGCCGGATCATAGTGCATGTAAAAAATGTACAACATTTGCGTGCAACAGAGGGACAGATACAGAACCTGGCTGCCCGGTTTCTCTGGGAGCGTATAAAGTGAACAATAATCTGGAATGCCTTGTCTGTGGACGCTGCATGCAACTTTGTGAGCATCAATCACCACAACTTAATGTTCGTCACCCATTATCTGAACTCATTATACGAAAAGGGAGACTGATAACCTGCACTCTGATGGTTCCTTTTCTTATGGGATCTCAGCTGGCCCGATTTATGGATCAGAATATTTTCAATTTAATGGAAATCATCGAATTGACATGTATGGGAAACTGGGTTTGTCAGATGGGCCTGTATGCAGCTCCTCTGTTTATTGGATTTTGTATTGTCTATGTCATTATTACCTATGGTGATCTCATGTTCGGGGTATTTAATGATGAATTAATGGGACGATTTTCTCCCATGGTACCACTTCTACTGCCATTGGCTTTTGGTGGTGAGTTAGTGAGTAGACTGAATTTTACAGTCAGAAATTTCCCCGATTTTTTGCCGACATTTGGAAGGCAATTTGGTGTGGAAGCCTTGGAACATTTCACCTTCACTATTCCAGAATGGGTCTATCCCGCGTATGGTTTATCCATTATGTTTATAAGTGAACTTGCCGGATTGTATATATTGGAAAAATTTTATGAGGAAGAATTTGAGGGAGCAATCGCCCTGTGGCAGTATCGCTTGATTCAGTCAGCTTACTTTGCTCTGTTTGGGGTGTATATTTATATGATGTCCACAGGATGGAATATTCCCATTCTTAATATCATATTGATATTTCAGCAATAACAGGAGCTACACTATAGTGCAAACTGCTACACTTGTTTGCGTTCCTCGAATATGAAGTTTTTTACTTAGCCATCAGAAAGTTTACTTTTCCTGAGCTTCTCAATAATGGGTTCATTGTTTTAGTTCTCATCGCTGAATTGTAATACAAGTTCCTGAATATTTTCAGACGAGGAACGGCAAGAGCGTCCTGCGCTGCACTGGCCACCGGTTTCCACTGCTTTTCTTATAACCTCAGTGGGTGCCAGCAAGAAAATTACGGTCATTATTTCCGAAGGAAAAGAATTAGAA
>JAOZLM010000166.1 GCA_029934815.1 Desulfocapsa sp.
TAGAATTCATTACCGGAATCGGATGGGAAGTAAACAGGTAGGGTCAAGTGTGTAACAGGTTTCTGGACGCCATCCGACCAGATTGAAGGGTAACCATCATTCCACGGAACCGACCAGAGAAAGCGGTCATTGGCATCGCTATAGAAAGTTCCTGAAGTATACTTATAACGCCAGTTAGTAGCCCAAGCAGAATCTAATAGGCTTTTCTTGTAGCTCCATCCGTGCGGATGTTTCAAATCGTTGGTCTTACCAGGATAAACGAACTGGGAAACATCATACGCTTCGGGTTGAATATCGCCCCATCTGTTGCAGAGCCCGGTTGTGTTGTTTATTCTTGTACATACATTAGTTTTAGCATTGGTGGAGTCAATAAGTGTCAGGTCACCATTGCCGGTAGCCGGTTCAGGGAGTGGATTAGTTTTATGGGTATTTGAACTACCACTAAATCCTGCCCATGGTTTTACAACAAAGAGTGCGTCCGGGGTTGGCTTTCTCTCAATATATGAGCCTTCGGTCGGGGTTGCTTGTCGTAAATCACCATCAGTTGTCTTCCATATAAGTTGATAATAGGAAACCTTTGCGGGCGTTCCCGGCGTCGTCCAAGGGACTGCGGCATGATTACGACACTCTTGGCAGCTCTCGCCTGAAGCAACATACTTCCAACTTCCGCTATCAGATGGGGTGTAAGTGGAGCAGTTTGTGGGGTTTGTTCCCAGGGTTGCAGCATAATATCGCCAGGTATATTGGGTATATCCCCACTGGTTATTACCATCAGGATCAGTGCCTGCAACGTTTGCAGCACTATAAGGACTAGGTGGGTTTGTTTTCCATGCTTTCAGGCTTTTTGCTTTAACATTTAGTACATACCCATAATCTTCATCTGTTTTACATGTGTAGGTGATTTGATAACGGATTGTCTGGTTTTGGCAACCTGAATTATAATCTCTGTTAATAAGGTCACCGTTTGCAACATTAGAATAAGTTTGTGTCCAGTTGCCCGGATTAACAAGAGATGTTATACTAGCGGGCGCTTGTCCTGTAGGGGAACAGCCGCTGGTATAGTCTTTATTAGTAGAATGGTCATTGTTTCTGCGAAATCTGTAGCTGAAACGTGCAGGGGTCGTGCCGGAATTTCCTGGGACAGCCGCGACCGCACCTATTTTTCGATAATACAGGGCTTTGGTCTTGGGCAAACGAGCCTGCAGGAAGGTTGAAAAACCAACATTCAACAGGTATCGCTCAGAGGATATGTGGGTGATTGGGTCAATATCAGTTGTTGTAATGTTATCCGAAGTGAGGAACTTCTTCAAAGCTGCCTTTGCCTGGTACATTTTGGAAACCGGGTGATCGCCACCCTTTGCATGTTTATTATCAAGATTTGTTATAAAAGCTGCATTAGCAACAACCCGATAGGTGGTGCTAAGGTCACAGGGGTTTGTAAAGTCAGAATTAACAACCCAATAGCCATCTTCGGTGTTTCTGCCACTTATAGTTTTTGTCTCTCCAATATTAGTTCCTGCCGTTATGTCAATGGTCTTGCCCAGATAGCTGGCATTGAAGTCTGTGTCGGAAAAGACCGTTCTCCAGTTAAAGTTACGATCATACACCCTGTCCTGGTTGGTGGGGGTAGCTGTTACTTCTCCCGGCAGTCCTACAACCAGTTCGTACATGTAAAACTTTCCGGTGATATATTCTATATCACTGCCTGCGAGCAACCAGGAGCCGTTCGTTGCGTCGTAATTTTTTAACGTTCGGTATTGAACAGTTGCATCATCTTTGTTGGTGATTTTAACCTTCCAGTAACGATATGTATGATTCATGATAGTACTATCAAGAATTGTCCAGTCTATATTGGAATCAAAGATTTTGTTGTCACATATGTTGCTGCCGCACCCTGTCCCTTGACTAGTGTCTGTTACATCAGAAACTGCGCTGTATAATCCAGGCAGGTTGGGTGGATTCTTTCCGGGCAGTACAAGCTCTGTTATTTGAATGCCAGATTCGTCAACAGTTTTGTGTATGTTGTTATTATAGCCGGATATGCAAGGGTCATCTGCAGTGCCATCGTTATTGCAGTCATCATTGACCACTACACCTCTACTCCATTTGGTCTCAGTATTACTGCTGGGTCTATAGATTTGGCCGTTACTTTTTTTATAAGGAGACGACTGCATTGAATCTGAGGTGTCAAAAATAATCATGACATTGGGTGAGCCGGTCTGTCCCGCAAAAAACGGTACATCGTCATCAACAGCTACAGCTACGATTGGTGTCAGCAATAACAGTGAAAGAATTACCGGTATAATATACTGGCAAGATGATCTGGAGAAATGTAGCTGTTTTTTCATTGTGTGACCTCTTTCATGTGCAGATTATAAATGACTCACGATGCGGAACAGGATTGACCAGCTATAGAAAAATATGCAGGCCAAACTGCCTCGATAAAGGCGCCGGTATCGAGAGTCTTTAAAAAAAACGTTCTAAATTTAGTATTCAAGCCCACCTGGCTCGGGGATACCCCCGGGGCCGAGTCCAAACTCTATGCCAGCGGTAACAGAAGAGACACTATTGCCTCTGGCGGCGCAGACAAGAATTTCGGCAAGATAAGGGGTATCACTAACCTTGCCCACGTAATAGAAAGTAACTGATGGAATACTTGCATGACTATAGTAAGGGACATGTCCCTGCGGGTTTGTACAAGTTGGTAGGGGAGGAGCGACAGCCTGAGGGGTTGGCCTGCCGGGTTCCCCTGTTCTTGAGTTGGCAAGAACGGTATTAACTCCTGAATCTGCCTGGAAAAATTGATCCTGAGACCATCTTTCATTTCCGGCAATCTGCATTTCGAACATTGATGTATTCGTTGCTGCAATACCGAGAAGGGCGACCGCAATCATTATCATCATGGAAGTGAGCAGAACAAAACCTTCCTCTGAATGAATGTTTCCCGTTGTGATTAGGTGCTCGTCAGGGGCAGAGAAAAAAAACTTCTTTTGAAGGGTGTGATTTTGTAATTGTTTCATAAGTCCCGAAATTTTGTGTAATTGTAGACAACAGGAGCCATACCTTGTGGTCTGGTAACGGTAACTGTAATAAGTCTGGTGTCTGGTAAAGCTGGGGTGGTAGGCCCCACTGTCCAGCTGATGGGGAAAGAGGTCGCCGGATCGATTGTGTTGCCTGCAGCGATTGAATTGAATGGAGTGTTTCGCAATGTCTCTACTTGGCTGGCTGCAATAGCTGAGGCTGTGGTAATGGTCGATGCTCGGTTATTACTGGTTATTGCTGTCATTTGCATGACCATCATTCCGAGTATGCCTATGGTTAGCACCATGATGGCAATCATGACTTCGATAAGGGTGAAGCCTTCCTGCCCGTCTTGTGTCTGAGTTCTGTTAATTAACAAGATCTCTTTTTTCATAGGCCTATGTTCCTGCATTGAATGGTGGTAATTAATAGCCTGCGTCGTAAGTTGTCATTGTATGGTCCCCAGCTGGTTGCTGGTGCAGGGTTTGTACATAATCCTGTCGCTGAGTTAAGTGGATTTGATGCGGGGCAGTACAACAAAGTGTTTACGAAATTTCTGTCAACACGACTGGCTCTTGCGAGGATGGAGACCTGCACTGCACGGATATCAGCAGGTATTGCAGTGACGACATTTGTGTCGTCGAGATATGAAAACTCAATGTCCTCAATGTTTTCTACCGCACTGTGCCATTCGATGATGCCGGTTGTTGTGGAGTAGCGCTGCAGATTGGTCCCATTTAGTCGATATGCAATCTGTTCCATCTCAGACATGTCTGTATTACCGTCTCCATTAATATCCTGACAAGCTCGATCAATGGTGCCGTTATAATCCAATATACCGTCGCCATCACTATCAACAGTACCTCCCAGGTCAGCAGTAAATGCAATATTGCTCGCATCTGTCGTTACGGCTTCGGATTGACCAGCACCATTATCGAACGTACCATTTACAAATCCGAAGCCACCTGCTATTGGGCTAAAACCGGCCATTCTTATATCAGAAGTTAATAGCGCTATTGCAGCCCTGTTGTTCTGCTGCATCTCTGCCACAGCCTCTTGGGTGGTATAGCTTTCCTGCTGGACTTTATACGAAGAGTATATGGCGGCAATAACGAACCCGGAAATGAGCATGGTGATCATCAGTTCGATTAAAGTGAAACCATTTTTATTATTTGTTAAAAAAAAGTCAGTATATTTTTTCATAGATCAGTTCCAACTCGTGGCTGTACCATCAGGACTTGTTTGAGCCATAATTACACCGGCTGCCTGTACCCTAACCCGGAACCATCGTGACTGGTTGTTGCGCAGAACAATGTTTCCTGACTGGCTCCCGCATACCAGGCTTTTCCCATTAAAACATACGGCCTGTGGACCACCTATACTGTCCGCAGAAATTAGTGAAACATTTTGTGGCATAGTAACAGTAGAAAACAAAGTAACTTCGCCCCCGTCTTGAATACCATTGCAAATTGTTCCGCTACCTGTGCCGTCATCAATAAAACTTGTGTATCCTCCACCGATGGCAGGAAAAGTTACGGTGGTAAAAGTTGTTGATATACAATTGTTTCGCTGAATTGCCTCAGATTTGGTTTTCTGCATGGTGGAATAAATATCTCTGGCTGCAGCTTTGAGTCTCATGTTCGGTAGCCAAGACATGATAAGTGGCAATGCTATACTGCCCAAGATAGCGATTATCACTACTGCAGTGAGCAGTTCAACTAAAGTAAAACCTTTGTTTTTAGCTACGGTTTGTGTTTTCTGCAGTTTTTGCATAGGAATCCAAGTACAAGATGAAGTAAGTGTTTTTTATATTATCGTACCTGTCTTCTTGCAAATTTCTAACCATTTTGGTTGAAGAGAGCTTTTTATATCTGTGTGCCTTTTAACTAGCTATGAGTATAGGATGATTTTTTTTTTTAAAAAACATTCCTGTTGTGTTTTTTAGGGAAGGGGAACTGGGAAGAGTAAAAAATATTTCAATAGTCGTGTAGGTGTTAAATTATTTTACAGTTCTTTCTCGTTTGTTCTTCGGTTTTTTGCTGAAAGTAAATTTTGCATGCAGGGGAAGGTGCAGCTTTGACAATTAAGAGATGGCTTTAGACCATGAGATTAAATGCCTATGTCTAAGAATGATGGCTTGTTTTTCCATATGCTGTGTGATAACATTATCTGCAATTTCTTGTCAGTTAATCCCAAGCTAAAAGTAGATCAATTATCATAAGCTATGCTAGAGTTGCGGACAGGTATGAGTTAAAACTAATACGAGAGAGGAAACGTGAGTAAAGTATTGATATTTGCAAAACAGGTTGGAACGGAAGTACGCTTTATCGAGTTGGACGATTTTGAAGAAACTGGGATTCTTTTAGTGCAAAAGCTACGGTTTAAACGAATTAAGGAAGTTCCCAGTGTCGGTAAAAAGATTAAGAAAGTACGTCAGATCGGGCTTCAGGAATTAATTGATCCAATGCGAAATAGAATTGAACAATTATTGATTGATCCTGCATGGGTGGTTGTACTGTTTGATGCCGTGAAAAATGAAGAAATACGACCAACTTTGCAAAAGATGCATAGTAATTAGTACCTTATTCAGG
>JAOZLM010000167.1 GCA_029934815.1 Desulfocapsa sp.
TTTGAACAGCCCATATTTGATTTCTAAATGTATATAGTAATGGATCTACTAAGCCGGAGACATCTCGAGCTTATCCCTTCGTCTTCTCTGGAGAAGGTATACCAGTGCAAACAATGCACAAGCGGGTATGAACACAAGTTGTTTTGGCAGCCTGTCAGTTGGCATCTGAATATTGATTATTTCCTGATCAAAATCAAGACCAGCTTTTTCAGCTGCACTTGCAAAGACGACGTTATCTATGATAATTGTTCCTTCATCATTGCGGAGTTCAAGGCCAATGCTTTCCAAGCGGGCTTTTCCAGAATCCTGATCACCAACGGGTAACATAACGGTTTTGGTAAAAGCTTCTCCATTCATCCTTTCACCTTTGATCATAACCCTCAGCATTGAACCAGTTTTAACTTCTGCAAGCAGAGTTTCAATTTGTGAGGGGGATTCGTTAGTTAACGGTGGAAAGAATTTGTCCCAGATGTATCCGGGCCTAAAGAGCAAAAAGGTAACTAACAGCAGTGCAACTGTTTCCCATACACGGGATTTAACAAGGAAGTATCCTTGAGTGGCTGCGGCAAACGCCATCATAGCTGCAACGGCGGTAACAACAACAAGTATCAGCACAAAAATGCTATCCACCCCAATCATTAATAATTGAGTGTTAAAGATAAACATAAATGGAAGAATTGCTGTTCTGATATCGTAGGTGAAACCCTGTATGCCGGTTTTGATGGGATCACCTCCGGAAATCCCGGCGGCCGCAAAGGCGGCAAGTCCTACTGGTGGAGTATCATCTGCAAGAATTCCAAAATAGAATACAAAGAGATGAACAGCAATCAGGGGAACGATAAGCCCATTTTGAGCACCAAGGTCAACAATAACGGGTGCCATCAATGTGGAAACTACAATGTAGTTTGCTGTGGTGGGAAGTCCCATACCAAGGATCAGACTGATTAAAGCGGTGAATCCGAGAATCAGCATCAGGTTACCACCTGATATATATTCTACAAATTCAGTCATAACCAGACCAACACCTGTGAGGGTGATGGTTCCGACAACAATACCGGCAGCAGCGGTTGCTACACCAATACCAATCATATTTCGGGCACCGGAAACCAAGCCGTTAATAAAATCATCCCAACCGCTTTTAAAACTGAAATCTTCAGCCTGACTTTTTCTGAAATAGCCTTTTAACGGTTTTTGGGTCAGGATAATTACCATCATAAGGACTGTCGCCCAGAATGCAGACAAGGCAGGTGAGAGACGTTCGACAACCAGACACCACATCAATACAACGATGGGGAGCAGAAAATAAAGCCCCGCCTGAGCTGTCAGCCAGAGTTCCGGTAATTCCTTAATATCATGGGTTTGTTCAAGTTCTGGTACTTTGGTTGCATAAATGATAAGCCCGATATATGCCACAGCAAGGATTGCTGAGACTATATAAATAGTGGCATCTCCAGCGACAGCTTTGATCCAGCCCATTCCATAATAAGTGGTCGCCGCCATAACGATCATAAAGAGAAAAGTGAATACAAAAGAAAGCATTTTTTGAGCAAGTGTCTGTGTAACTTTCTTCTCCATCCCTTCAAGACCCATTTTACAGGCTTCAAGGTGAACAATATACACCAGTGCAATATAGGAAATAATTGCCGGTAAAAATGCACACCGGATAACTTCAATATAGGTAATACCTACATACTCAACCATTAGAAAAGCAGCAGCTCCCATAACAGGAGGCATAAGCTGACCATTGGTTGAACAGGCAACCTCAATCGCGCCGGCTTTTTCAGCTTTAAAACCAACCTTTTTCATTAGAGGAATGGTAAACGTGCCAGTTGTTACAACGTTCGCAATAGACGATCCGGAAACAAGGCCGGTAAGACCTGATGAAACAACAGCAGCTTTTGCAGGGCCGCCTTTAAGGTGGCCAAGGCCAGCAAAAGCAGTACGGATGAAATAATTTCCGGCACCAGCAGCTTCGAGTAATGCTCCAAACAGAACAAACATAAAAACCATACCGGTGGAAACACCAAGGGCTACACCAAAAACTCCTTCAGTGCCAAGCCAGTAGTGGGACATGCCTTTATTCAGACTTGCACCTTTATGGGCAATAACATCAGGCATAAACTGGCCGCCGAACGTGTAGATACAAAAAATTGCAGCTACCACCATAAGTGGTGGCCCAAGGGCTCGTCGTGTTGCTTCAAGTAATAAAATAAGGCCGGTTACGGCAACTATAATATCAAATTGTGTTGGATCACCGGGACGATCAGCAAGTGCTGTGTAGAAGAAAAATAAGTATGATGCACAAAATGCAGCAATTAGACCAAGAACCCAGTCCTGAATGGGAATGTAGTCTCTTGGGGATGATTTAAAAGTAGGATATGCTGTATAGGAAAGAAAAACTGCAAAAGCTAAATGAATGGCTCTTGCTTCAGTGTCATTGATAACAAAAAAGTTAAAGATAAATGGAAGAGGAGATGCGTACCAGAGTTGAAACAGTGTCCAGAAAAGCGGGACGAAAAAAAGAACTTTTTTGGGAAAGGCCCCTGTTGGGTTTCGTGCTCCGGAATCGGTTTCAGCGATCATCTCCTGAAGTTCTTCATCGGTTTTGATACTTTGTTCTGTTTCATTCATGCGATGATACCTTCAGTAATGGTAATTAGGTGTAGTTACGGAAATATTCTAAAAAAAAAGCGTACCGTGTTCAGGTACGCCTTTTAGTCAGTCAGCCGCAAATGTTACATAAGGCCAGCTTCTTTATAATACTTGACAGCACCATCATGAAGTGGAGCTGAGAGACCATCTTTGATCATCTCTTCTTTCTTCAGATTTTTGAATGCAGGATGGAGTTTCTGGAATTGATCGAAATTCTCAAAAACTGCTTTAACAACGTTATAAATAACATCTTCAGGTACATCAGAAGACGATACAAAAGTGGCACCTACACCAAAAGTTTGGGTGTCAGTATCGGTACCTCTGTACATTCCGCCAGGAATGGTAGCAGTACGATAGTAATCGTTGTCAGCAACGAGTTTGTCAACTGCAGGTCCAGTTACACTTACCATCACAGAATCACATGAAGTAGTTGCTTCTTTAATGGATCCACTTGGATGACCAACGGTGAAAACAATAGCATCAATTTTGTTATCACAAAGCGCTGTAGACTGTTCGGAAGATTTAAGTTCTGAGGCAAGTTTGAAATCTTTAGTGGTCCAGCCAACTGCGTCCATAAGAACTTCCATGGTACCACGCTGACCAGAACCTGGATTACCAATATTTACACGCTTGCCTTTGAGATCCATAAAATCCTTGATACCGGAATCAGTACGGGCAACAACTGTGAATGGTTCAGGATGTACAGAGAAAACTGCACGGAGTTTCTTATTTGGACCTTTTTTTGCAAATTTTGAAGTACCGTGATAAGCATGATATTGCCAGTCAGACTGGGCAACACCCATATCAAGTTCGCCAGCAGCGATTGTATTTAAGTTATATACAGAACCACCGGTACTCTCAACTGAGCAACGAATACCATGTACTTTTCTCGTTTTATTTACAAGACGACAAATTGCACCACCGGTAGGATAATATACACCTGTCACTCCGCCGGTTCCAATGGTAACAAATTTCTGATCAGCAGCAAATGTGGGGGCAGCACTAAGGGTAAATGCAAGTCCTGCGCAAACGGCAAGTCCTGTAACTAATTTTTTCATATTTCTTCTCCAGAAGAGTAATTGAAAATGGCGGCTGCGGAACAAATTTCCACACCCATTTGGTACTACTTTAGAATAGCGATACCACAACGGAAAGCGTCTGGCAAATGCTTTGTGGAAGGAAAAATAATTAGTGTGAAAAACTCAAAAAAGCCTGACGACTATCTGCCGTAGCTAGCGATCCATGGGGAAGGGTAAGATTGTGGGAGCCATGCCCAACTGGAAAATTTCCCCAGATTGGGATGCTCGTATTATCGGTTAGTTCAAGGGTTCTTGTCCAGATTTCTTCATGGAATCTGATTGATTCAAGAGAATCCATTTCACGTGTTGGAGCAAAATCACCCAAAATAATTGCAGATGCCCGAAGAAAGGTACCACATTGTGAAAGTTGGCTGAGCATTCGATCGATTTTATAAAGTGGTTCGCCAACATCTTCCAGAAAGAGTATGGAATTAGTGAAATCAGGCTGAAAGGGTGTACCTATTAGACTCATAATGGAGCTGAGATTGCCACCTTTGAGTCTGCCAGAAACAGAATCGCTTCCCCGAAGAATTTCTATGGATTTTGCCTGAAGTGGTTTGTCCCATTTTCCTAAGAGACTTGCGTGGAGTCTTTCGAGGCTGTCAGAAGTGCAGGACTGAAGGGTGGTAAGCATAGGCCCATGAAAGGACATCACACCGCACTTTTCATAGAGTACACTATGAAGAATGGTAAGATCAGAAAAGCCAATAAGAGGTTTAGGGTGATTTTTTAATTCTTCAAGGTTCAGAAGTGGAAGCAGGCGAAGACAACCAAATCCACCACGAAGAGCAAGTAAAGCAGAAACTTCTTTATCTGCCCACATTTTGTGTAATTCACTGGCACGATTAGTATCAGTATCAGCAAGATACCCTTTTCCCGGCCAGAGATTTCTCGGCAATTTAACCTCAAACCCCATTTCCCGGAGAATTCTTACCCCTTGTTCAAGTTTCTCTGTATTCTGTATTTGACCGGCAGGTGCAATAATGCCGATACAATCACCACGTTGAAGATGCCTCGGTGTACTCTTTTTTGGATTTTGCATTTAGATTTTCTTATATAAGAGATGAAGTCCGTGCAATGTGAGCATGGTATCAACTTCCTCAATTTTTTTACTGTAGGGAGCAATAAGATGAGCCATGCCACCCGTGGCAATAATTTTAAGGGCTTCTTCGTTTGGGCAGAGTTCCGTTGCAATTTTCGCACTAAGCCCATCAATTAGGGATCCATAACCGTTGAGAATGCCACTTTTCATAGCCTGAACAGTGTTTTTACCAATGATGGCTTCCGGTGGCTCTGTAACATCAATTCTCGGTAGCTTTGCAGTTCTTGTGGCAAGGGCGTCCAGGGATATAGCGATCCCGGGGAGGATTGTGCCTCCAAGATATTCGCAGTCGGCTGAGACACAGTCGAATGTAATCGCTGTGCCAAAGTCAATTATGATCAGATTTTGTTTGTAACGTTCCCAGGCAGCGATTGCATTTACGAGACGATCAGCTCCCACTTCTTCCGGGTAGTCAATTTTAACCTTGATAATATGACCTATACTTTTAGCCGAAACGACAAAGGGTTTGCTTTTTAAAGATGATGAAAAATAGGTATTAATACAGGATAACCAGGCAGCTTCAAGGGAAGGAACGACACTTGCAAGAATGATTCCGTCGATATCGTCTTTATCAATCTTGGCCATGGAAAATAAGGCGTGATAGCGAATGGCGAGTTCATCGTCTGTGCGTTCACGATCTGATTTCAGTCTCCATTGACCTATAAGTTTATCTCCGTCAAAGAGTCCGGTAACAGTGTGTGAATTGCCTACATCTATGGTAAAAAGCATGGATTATCCCTGTAAAATGAATAGTACATGGTGAAATTATTACTGT
>JAOZLM010000168.1 GCA_029934815.1 Desulfocapsa sp.
ATATTTATAAGGCTTTTTGCATGACTCGCATAGGTATCCTGTCTGACACCCACATCACAAGACTGCACCCCTGGTATAGCAAACAGGTGGAAACAGCCTTTCAGGATTGCTCCGTAATCTTACACGCCGGAGATTTAACAGATATATCCATACTGGATATTTTCAAAGGAAAAGAGGTCCATGCCGTACATGGCAATATGTGCGAACATTCCTCAAGGCAAAACCTGCCTACCAGTAAGTTAATTACCATTGAAGGTACTAGCATTGGGCTCTGTCACGGAGCTGGTGCACGTCACAATATTGAGGAACGTATGTGGGATCTTTTTCCTGCCGCTGATTGTATTGTTTACGGGCATACCCACATTGCTGTAAACCATCGTTTTGCTAAAACACTCTTTATCAATCCGGGCTCTTTTCAGCCAACCGGCCGTTATGGAGCATCTGGAAGTTATGCCATACTGACCATTAACGAGAATGGTCCAAAGGCTGAACTCTATGAATTCCGACAAAATTAAAGTAAACCACCTTTCTGCTTTCAAGCCAAATGAGTAAATCACCCAAAATAACCCCCATGCTCCGGCAATATCTGGACATCAAGGAAGAGCACAAAGACACCATTCTTTTTTATCGTATGGGAGATTTTTACGAGATGTTTTTTGAGGATGCTGTCATTGCCTCAAAGATCCTTGGTATCACCCTCACTTCCCGTAACAAAAAAGATGATGTTAATAAAGTTCCCATGTGCGGAATACCGTATCATGCCGCCACCGGATACCTGGCCAAACTGGTTAAAGCTGGAAAACGGGTTGCCATCTGTGAGCAAACTGAATCCCCCAGCGAAGCTAAAGGCATAGTACGTCGTGAAGTTGTTCGGGTTATCTCTCCCGGTGTCGTAACAGATGATCAGTTACTGGATGACAAAGATAACCTGTACGTGGCTGCTATTTGCCGAAAAGAAAAAAATGATGGCGATCTTTTTGGTATCAGTTTTCTTGATCTTTCCACGGGTAGTTTTCATCTTGGTGAATTTATCGACGAAGAAGGAAATGGTGAAGTGATCCTTGACCAGCTTACCCGTATGACACCTGCCGAGCTTCTGGTAAGCGTGAAAGACAATGATGAGTTGTCCGAGCTGATTGATACTGCCGCAACATTACTGCCAGGCCTTTGCATTACAAATCGTCCGGAAACAAGTTTTCATTTCTCCAGCTGTCAGGAACTTCTTTGTGATCATTTTCAAGTGAGCAGCCTTGCCGGATTTGGCTGTGAGAATCATAAAGAAGGTATCCGCAGTGCAGGTGCTCTGCTTGAGTATATTCAGGACACACAAAAAACAGAGCTTGGCCATATCGAAAAACTGATGCCCATAGATCTGGAGCAGATTTTACAGATCGACGAATCTTCACGACGCAACCTTGAGCTTACCCTGACTATCATAGGATCGAGGCGTGAAGGTTCACTGCTTTCTGTTATGGATCACACCTGTACTCCAATGGGTGCAAGACTTTTAAAACAGGAAATTCTCTTTCCATTGCAGGATGTTGAGCGAATAAATGAGCGACTGGCTGCGGTACATTTTCTCTTCAAAAACGCTGCTATTCGTCGAAATTTCCGTGAGCTGCTTGATGCAATTTACGACGTTGAACGTCTGAACAGTCGCATGGTTCTTGGCAATGGTAACGGGCGGGATATGCTGGCCTTAAAGCTTTCGCTTGCACGCCTTCCTGCCATCAAAGAGCAACTACAAAGTTGTGATGCTCCACGGATTCAGCGATTATGCGAAGACCTCGACACGTTGGATGACTTATATCAATTGATAGAATTGGCTATACACGAAGAGGCTCCCATTACACTCCGTGAAGGACGACTGATTAAAGAAGGATACAACAAAGAGCTGGACGAACTGGTGCATATTCAGCGCCATGGAAAACAGTTGATCCTTGACCTTGAAGCGCAGGAACGTGCAGCCACCGGTATTGGCAAACTGAAAGTCGGATTTAACAGGGTTTTTGGCTATTTTATTGAGGTAAGCAAACTCAACTCTGACAAGGTTCCCGAGACCTATATCAGAAAACAGACGCTTGTAAATGCTGAGCGTTTTATCACCCCTGAATTAAAAGAGTTTGAAACCAAGGTGCTGGGAGCGCAGGAAAGACGACTGGAACTTGAATACCAGCTATTCACTGCCATTCGACAAAAACTAGCCAGCGAATCTTCACGCCTTTTGCAAAGTGCAGCATTACTGGCCAAAATTGATTTTCTGGTTAACCTGGCAGAAATTGCGCACCTGCATCATTATCAACGCCCCGCAGTGGATGATGGAGATACCATTGATATTGTTGAAGGCCGCCATCCTGTTATTGAGCGCGCTCTTCCCAGCGGGAAATTCGTTCCCAACGATGTGCACCTTGATCAGGAACGTGAAGAAGTTCTGATTATCACCGGCCCGAATATGGCGGGTAAATCTACAATCCTTCGTCAAACTGCACTTATTGTACTAATGGCTCAGATGGGATCTTTTGTGCCAGCAGAATCTGCAAGTATTGGTGTGGTCGACAGAATTTTCACCCGCGTTGGTGCCATGGATGATCTTCGCCGCGGCCAGTCCACTTTTATGGTGGAGATGAACGAGACAGCAAACATCCTCAACAATGCCACTGATAAAAGTCTGGTGATTCTTGATGAAATCGGACGAGGCACATCCACCTTTGATGGTCTTGCCATAGCCTGGGCTGTTGCTGAAGATCTTGTACAGAAAAATGATAAAGGTGTAAAAACACTTTTTGCAACCCACTACCATGAGCTTACGGATCTTGCCAAAACCGAGGATCGGGTCCGTAACTACTCCATTGCTGTTCGAGAGTGGAATGACACCATTATATTTCTGCACAAACTTGTAAAAGGCGGAACAAACAGATCTTACGGTATTCAGGTGGCTGGACTTGCCGGTGTGCCAGACAGGGTTGTAAAACGTGCAGGTGAAATACTGAAAAATATTGAGCAGGGTGAATTTGGACTGGATGGAACGCCAAACATTGCCAAAGGTGGACGCAGCAAGAAATCACGTCGAAAAACCCACCCGAATCAGCTTTCACTCTTCCCCAATTCTGAAAGTGATGCCATCAGAAAACATTTACAAACACTGGATGCTAACAACCTCACTCCACGCCAGGCACTTGACGAGATTTTCGAACTCCTGAACCTCCTGAATTGACACAATTCTTCTCTGTATCCTGACAAATAATACTCTTTCCACTAATAGTAGACAAAAACACTGTTTTCTTTTGCCTATAGCGCATCTTTTATGTATACTTTCATCAACATGGTGGTACATAAAGTACTCTCAAAGTGATACTCTGCATGGTTGCCAGTATCCACTTTGCAGCCCAATTCTGTGACAAGGTGTAATGCGTCGATTCTTCCCCATCTTTTTCCTCTTTATCTTTCTCTTCTATCCATTTTCCATTGCCTTTGGAAATGAGGTAGAAGAAGCGCAAGATATTGATCCTGTTGCCCTTGAAAAAAGTTATCAGCAAGCAAAGTTCTACTACAACGAGCTGCACACCAATACTAGTCTTGGCGAGTCTCGTGATAACTGGCTAAACGGAGTTCGTAATTTCAGAAAGATTTATCTCACCAGCCCAAAATCCGACTATGCCGCTGCCAGTCTTTACGTGCTTGGCCGCATGTATTCAAAAATGTATAAGCGGTTTGACATTGATATAGATTTGCAGGAATCCATATCTTATTATCGTGATGTATCGGATTTATTCCCGGATAACCGCCTGGCTGATGACGCCTTATTTGCCTCCGGAAATATCTTCCTGAACAAACAAAATAATCCAGAAAAAGCGGCAAATAGTTATAACAAAATTATTTCCAATTACCGAAACGGAGATATGTATCCCCATGCGGCTGACGCGTTAAAAGGACTGTCCAAAGAACATGGCATTCCCTTACCTGCTGCTATGTTGAAATACAACGATATTTCCAACCTTTCTTACGTTCTTCCTGTAAAATATTGGTCTTCTGAGGATTACACAAGGGTTGTAATCAAAGCATCAGGCCCTGTCACTTATCGGGAAACACTTCTTGAAAAACAAGGAAAACATCCCCGACGACTCTATATTGATTTCCAAAACTCCTATATTGAGCCACGCTACCGTGCTCCGGTGCCAATTGAAGATGGTCTTCTTAAACAGATCAGAACAGCCCAGAATACCCCTGAAACCGTACGTGTTGTTTTAGATATTGAAACTATATCAAATTATAAAATATTTAGTCTTCCTGATCCATTTCGTGTGGTAATTGATGTTCGTGGTGAAGGGAAGAAGATAGCTGATCTTTCAAAATCCTCACCACTACCGCCGGCACAGATATCTTCAAACTCCACGACACCTGTGCCGGAGACACAATCGGCACCTGAAATTGATTTGATTGTCCTTGATGATCAGAAAAAATCAGCCGTTAATGCAGGACCTTCTGTTAAACCAGCTAACGATCTTAAAGATGAAATGCAATCCATGGAGCTATCCCTCGCACAGCAGCTCGGTCTTGGCATACGCAAAATCGTAGTTGATCCTGGGCACGGCGGAAAAGATCCAGGTGCCTCCGCTTTTGGACAAAAAGAGAAAGATATTGTTTTAAAGATCGGGCAAAAACTGGCTCCGATTCTAGCGGAAGAGACCGGGGCTGAAGTTATCCTGACGCGTAACACCGATGTTTATATTCCACTTGAAGAGCGAACCGCAATTGCAAACACCCAGGGAGCTGACCTCTTTATCTCTTTGCATATCAATGCTCATCCGTCCCCCAAAGTCCATGGGATTGAGACTTATTTTCTGAACTTGTCGACTAATGCTGAAGCTATGCGAGTTGCAGCTTTTGAGAATGCGACATCAACCCATCAGATGAGCGATTTGCAGGATATTCTTTCAGATATTATGAAGAATTCGAAGATCAATGAATCTTCCAGACTTGCAGGTTTTGTACACAATTCTTTGTGCGATGGGATAAAAGAACTACAGCAAACGAAATTTAAGGATCTTGGCGTGAAGCAGGCACCATTTTATGTACTCATCGGTGCACAAATGCCCGCAATCCTGATTGAGATTGCCTTTATTACGAACCCTGAGGATTCAAAACATCTGGCAGACGAAACGTTCCTTGATACAATTGTTGATGATATTGCGGAAGGGGTACAGCATTACATTCATTCTACTACTGCGAGTTTGTAAAAAAAGAATATCGAATGTCGAACAAGAAATGTCGAATATTGAAGTATTCTTACTTCGTTAATTCGTAATTCCTTGTTCGATATTCTGCGGTTCTCTTTTTATTTACCAGTCAATCTGATCGCATAGAAACTCACGATCTTCTTTTAAATCCTTACCATTCAAAAAGAGTTCGATGGATTCTGCTGCAACTTTTCCCTGGTAGACTGCTTTAGCAACTGTTTGGGGGCCGAGTACACTGTCTCCGCCGGCAAAGATGTCAGGAATTGAAGTCTGCAAAGTTCTAGCATCTGTATTGTACGTTCCCCAGGACATCAAATCGACATCTACACCATCATCTGCAGTGTGATCAACATTCTGGCTAATAGCAGG
>JAOZLM010000169.1 GCA_029934815.1 Desulfocapsa sp.
AGCAAACTCAGTATCTTCCTGTCCCCAGCCAACAAAATCTTCATTAAAACCATTTACCATCATAGCGTCACTCTTCCAGAATGCAAAGTTACAGGTTTTAATTCCCCCTAATTGGCAATTTTTCACCGAAAAGATTTTCGAGAGAAAGACTGAGCGGATACAATTTTTACGGTTACCGACACTGTGATCAAAAATACCGACATCAGTATTCTTTGATTGCAGGATCTGCTTCGTTGCATCCTCACTGAGAATGACTCTAGAGCCCTGCACAAAATAGCCACGGGTAGCATAGTGGATATGATCCTCAATAAAATGACTATCGAGCATTATATCGCCATCAATTAAAATGCAATAATCAGCAGAGCTTCTGGCAATTGCCATATTGCGGCACCTTGCAGCCCGAAAACCTTTGTTTTCCTGCCAGCAGTGATAGATTGGAATACTACTTTCTTCTGCCATTCGCCTGACCAGATCAGCAGTATCAGCAGATGATCCATCATCCGCCACAATGATCTCAAAAGGTGGTACTGTCTGCTGAAGCGCAGTTGTAAGCGACAGAGCTAAAACTTCCGGATTATTATATGTGGTAATAATGAGCGCTGTTTTCAAACAACCACCTCTGGTTTTTTAGTACATTCCAGTTTTCTTCCTGAGTTTTTTTGACTACTGCATATTATAGAGTTTTTCATACTCACCGTTTTGTGCCAGTAATGTATCGTGAGATCCCTCTTCCACAATACCGCCATCTTTAATTACAATAATACGATCTGCGTCTTTTATGGTGGAAAGCCTGTGTGCTATAACCAGAGTTGTCCTGTCTTTCATCAGATTTTCAAGGGCATTTTGTACTTTTCTTTCTGATTCTGTATCTAGCGATGAGGTCGCTTCATCAAGGATAAGTATTGGTGCATTTTTAAGAATAGCCCGAGCAATACAGAGACGCTGACGCTCACCGCCGGAAAGCTTGACACCGGATTCCCCTATATTTGTATCAAAACCTTTAGGAAGTTTTTCTATAAAGTCGAGTGCATTCGCATTAGCAGCTGCTTGCCGGATATCATCTTCAGAAGTTTCATCATCGCCATAGGCAATATTATTGCGTATGGTATCATTAAATAAGATTGTTTGCTGGGTCACTATCCCGATCTGGTTTCTTAAAGAGTTTAATGTCACATCTCTGATATCAACTCCATCAATCTCTATTGAACCTTCCTGAATATCGAAGAAACGAGGAAGCAGATTGGTGAGGGTAGATTTACCTGAGCCACTGGGTCCAACAATAGCCAGGACTTCCCCAGCTTTAACACTCAGGTTTATTCCTTTAATCACTTCAGATTCTTCAGTATATCGAAAATGAATAGTATTAAAATCGATACTCTTCCGGAATGGTGCAAGTGCCGTTGCATTGTCCTTATCTCTAATGTCTGGTTTCACATCAAGAAGAGTAAAAACCCGGCCTGCTGCAGCAAGCCCATCCTGTATCGTGACATTAACCTTACTGACGCCCTTAATCGGCTCATAAATCATAAACAGAGCTGTGAGAAAGGAAAAAAAGGTACCTGGGGTAGATTCTCCGGTTATAACAGCTTTCCCGCCAAACCAGATGATCATAACAATCCCAAAACCACCAATTCCTTCCATTAACGGATGCTGAAATCTGTAGTAGCTGGCTTTTTCCATTAAGACATCATAGAGTTTTGTCACCTGCCTGCGAAAACGACTTGTTTCATATTCTTCCATACCAAAAGCCTTTACTACAGGAGCACCTGTTATGGATTCATGCATCATACTGGAAGTATTGGCTGTTTCTTCCTGAATTGTTACAGAAAGTCGCCTGAATATTTTGCCGAATTTAACAATGGGCACACTTGCCATGGGGATAAAAATAAGAGAAATCAAAGCTAGTTTCCAGTTCATGGTGAAAATCACCACCAGTAAAATAATAACCTGAAAGAAATCTCTGAGCAGTCCAATAACCACGGTGGACAATGCGGCCTGTAACATCATAATATCGGCCATCACCCGTGATATAAGATCACCGGTGGTTGTATTGTGAAAAAAACTTAATGGCTGATTACAGACGTGATTAAACAGCCTGGTCCGCATAATCAGGATCACCTTTTGCCCAACAGTCTGTAACATGAAATAGTTAAGCCCGTAAAAAAAACCTTTTACAATAAAAATAAGCATCAGAGCAAATGGCAGGATATTGAGATAAGACAGATTTTTTTCAAAAAATATTTTATCAAGAAGCGGTTTAACAAGCCACGCCTGCGCACCATTTAAACTTGCAACAAGAAATGCAGCGACCATTGCGATCAGGAGTTTCCCCCGATAAGGCTGTACCACTTCGTATAGGCGTGAGAGGAGTTCTTTATTAGACATGTTGGGTAATATTTTCCGGGAGATTTAAATTATAGAACGAATTTCAATTCGCAGATTAATCATTTATATACTAGCAATATCTGAGACCATCAACTCTGGATATTTGTCAAACACCTGTCTAATTTTTTTTTAGTTGCCCACTTTGCTCAAAATATTGCTGCATTACCAGTAAAGAGAGAAGGGTTTCCTGCTTAGAATTCTTAAATTGTTCACAATACAAATTAGCCTTTCTGATGATTTCCAGAGATTCCTCAGGATGGTGCAGGTAATAATTCACCTTTTCTTCAATATCAGAGTAATCATCCTTTAATTGCACATAATGCACATCTGGAAGTAATTGACCTTCCATAAACCATGTTTCGTAAATCGGTTTTTTCATAAAGCATAAAGAATTTGAAGACATAATCCATTTCAAATTTGAGGCAACATCAAAGCCTTCAATTGAGAGTATGCATTTATATTGCAACTGTTCTGCTATCGACATATATCCTTTTTGCCAAAGTGGATCTCCATCTTTGTCCGGAGGATTTGTCTGACCGATATCAAACAGTGGATTATGAAAGTTATTTCTTACAAAATCTACCCTACCCACAACCCCGGCTTTCCCTCGCCAAACCAGTTTATCTTTTTTTTGCTGAAAAGAGAGCTCATCATTCACAAATGTAAAGTGTCGAACTTTATTGAGTTTTAAAAGAATTGATGCTGTATTTTCTCCGTTAATTGGACGACTTTTAACAAATGATGGAACAGTTGGAACATCAATAACATCACCAAAAACATAGTGAAATTGAAGAGCGGGGTCAAAATAGCGGATACATTCCTGCAAATCAAAATAATATGCTGATCGTTTTTTCAAAGAGAGCTCTGAAAATATTGAAGCATCATCTCTGATGAAGAATGGTACCTTTTGTTGATTGTAATACGCTACACGCTTATGGATGTATTCAGAATCATATTCAGTTACGCTCTCAAGTATCCCTTGCAAACGGTTCCTGGAAACCCGCCCTGGAGTGAGTAAATGTAATATGCCACGAAGGTGGAATAACAATTTAGAATTTTTGTGTTTACGGGATCGAATTGTCTCGAACTTTTTAAGGATGGGATTTGAGAAGCGCATAACAGAAAAATTGCAAAGAAGAATCTGACTACTTTTATACAAACCGTTTTACTTACGGGCGGCACCTGCAAGCTTAACTATGATCTGATTGGACTTATGCAGTCTGTTGGCCATAGCTTTAAAGAGATGGCTGGAGACATCAGGGTGTTTGTGGATAATTTCATCCAGTTTATCTCCTGGAAATCGTTTCACTTCAGAACGACCAATGGATATTACAGATGCATTTCTGGGTTCATTACACAAGGATGCCATTTCTCCAAAATATTCACCGGGTTCGGTAAGCTCGGCAATTTTTTTACCACCCTTTACCACAGCTAATCCACCACGTAACAGTTTGAAAAAATCTATATCTGTATTGCCTTCACGGATTACCGGATCACCATCTTCATACTTTTCCACATCCGGATTAACAAGATAAGCCGGTAAACTTTCTTCATGGGCAACTGTTCTGCGCAGAGCCTCCTCAACACTTGTCACCCCCTGACGAACTTTTTCAATGGCAGCATTACGAAGTGGCACCATGCCTTCCATAACAGCAATTTTTCGGAGCTGATCTTCAGGTACTTCGGCGCTGATTGCTTTTGCAACTTCATCTGTCACTTCAAGTAATTCAAAGAACCCAACCCGGCCTTTATAGCCAAGTCCATTACATTCAGGGCAACCAACAGGACCATAGGTAACAACATAATCAGCCTCTTCTTCATCAAAACCCATACTGATGAGATCCTGTGGATCGTGCTGTTCAGGTTTTTTACAGGTCTGACACAATCTGCGCCCCAATCGTTGCGAGAGAACCATTGTAACCGAAGAAGCCAGCATAAATGATGGAATTCCAATATCAACCAAGCGGGCAATGGTTGCGGCACTGTCATTTGTATGCAGAGTTGAAAAAACAAGGTGACCGGTCATTGCTGCCTTGATTGCAATTTCAGCAGTATCGATATCCCGAATCTCACCAACCATGATAATATCAGGATCCTGACGCAAAAATGCTTTAAGAGCAGCAGAAAAAGTCATCCCGACTTCGCTGTGCACGTTAACCTGATTGATCCCTTTAAAGTTAAATTCTACAGGATCTTCCGCTGTAAGAATTTTAATATCTTCAGAGTTTAGGGAGTTTAAAGCAGAATAGAGTGTAACTGTTTTACCAGACCCCGTGGGGCCTGTTACCAGCAATAGCCCCTGAGGGCGTTTAAGGCAACGTTTTAACGCATCAAAAGTCTCTTGTTCAAAACCAAGTTTTGTCAGGTCTACATTTAGAGAGCTTTTATCCAGGATACGCATAACAACCGACTCTCCAAATAGAGTCGGTAATGTTGAGACACGAAAATCAACAGAACGATTTTTTCCAAGTCGCATTTTAATACGACCATCCTGCGGTACACGACGCTCTGTAATATCAAGATCGGAAAGAATTTTGAGCCGTGCCACCATAGCATTCTTAATGGTGAGAGGCAGGTTCATCGATTTAAAAAGTGAACCATCTTTACGATAGCGTACCTGCATGGTTTTTTCATAAGGCTCTACATGGATATCAGAAACCCCATCCTGTACCGCCTTAATAAGGATACCATTAACCAGTTTAATAATGGGAGCATCAGTAGCTGCAAACTGATCGCCAATATCATCTTCATCAATTGTTTCTATTTCAAACTCGTCAGCGGCATCCGCCACAATGGAGCCGAAGTCATCTACTTCTGTGACAGCCATTTCCTCTTCTGTTTCTTCACCTGTTGAAAAGAAAGTCTCAGCTTCGTCCTCGTCAATCCCATAATATTTCTGGAATGCCTCAACCAGGTCTTTTTCCATTGAAACACAAACAGCAAGATGCTTTCCAAGCGCTTCCTGTAGTTTTTCCACAGCTTCAGTATCAGTGGGTTCAGCCATTGTAACCTGCAGCGTCTCTCCGGCAATACGAAGCGGCATAGCCATAAACTGCTTACATAGATCGTAGGACATCAGCTTAACTGCATCCTTACTTGGAGGTTCTTTAGTAATTAAAACAGGGGTAAAATTGTGCTGACGACTGAGGAAGTTGTAAATGGTGTCATCATCGATATAGTCAAACTGACGGAGAATGG
>JAOZLM010000170.1 GCA_029934815.1 Desulfocapsa sp.
GCAGCAAATTGACACTGCTAAATAATATTTAAAAATTTAAAAGGAGATTACGCAATGAGAAAAGCAGTCAAATCTTTTGTCTTATTTACTCTAATTGGTGGGCTGGCTCTGACACTGTTATTGCCTGGGGTAGCCACATCCAAAACCCTGAAATGGGCCTTCCAGGGTGATGCCAATTCCCTGGATCCACATTCATTAAATGAAACCTTTCTTATCGGCTATCTTGGAAATATCTATGAAGGACTTGTCCGAAGAGATGGCGATCTGAAAATCGAACCAGCCCTGGCTGAAAGCTGGGAATTAATGGAACCGACCCGCTGGCGTTTTCATCTGCGCAAAGGGGTTAAATTCCATAATGGTAACGATTTTAATGCTGATGATGTGGTATTCACCCTTGCAAGAACACGAACAGAAGGGTCGAGTTTTAAAACCCGTGTGTCCACAGTCAAAGAGATAATCAAAATTGATGATTATACAGTTGACTTTATAACTACCCAGCCTAACCCCATCCTGGTTTCCGAATGGGACAGCTGGTATATGATGGATAAGGAATGGTGTGAAAAAAATGGTGCTATTGAAGCTGCCAGTGTCAGTAAAGGTACTGAAAACTTTGCCACTCGTAATGAAAATGGCACAGGACCCTTTGTTGTAACGGAACGACAGACTGATGTTAAATCAGTCATGAAACCATTTGATGGATGGTGGGACACTCCTACACATAATCTTACAGAAGTAATTTTTACTCCAATCACTTCGGATGCCACACGAGTAGCTGCACTTTTGTCTGGCGAAATTGATATGATGTACCCGGTACCGGTTCAGGATATCAAAAGAGTAAACAGCAACGCAGGCACCAGCGTATTATCTGGCCCTGAAACACGCACCATCTTTTTAGGACTCAATCAGTATGATGATGAACTTGGCTCCTCTGATGTGAAGGGAAAGAATCCCTTAAAAGATAAGCGTGTGCGCCAGGCATTTTACCAGGCAGTCAATATTGACGCCATAAGCAAAAAAATCATGAGGGGCTTGAGTGATCCTTCTGCTATCATGATTTCTCCCAAACAGTTCCAACCCTTTGGAAAAGAATTCAAACGCCTGGCCTATGACCCTGCATCTTCAAAAAAACTCCTGACTGAAGCGGGATATCCCGATGGATTCAGTATCGGTATGGACTGTCCGAATAACCGCTATGTCAATGACGAACAGATCTGTCAGGCAGTAACATCCATGCTGGCAAAAGTTGGTGTAAAAGTAAATTTGAAGGCAGTGCCTAAAGCGCAATACTTTAAGAAAATCATGGCTTTTGATACTGACTTCTACCTGCTTGGATGGACACCTTCAAGTTTTGACAGTTGGAATGTTCTTTTCAATTTGATAGGCACTCGTGACGAGGAATCCGGACGTGGAAAATTTAATTTTGGTAAATACTCAAATGCCAAAATTGATAAACTGACTGATCAAATATTGAGTGAAACAGATCTTGATAAACGAAATCAGATGATCAAAGAAGCTTTTCAGATTCTGAATGATGAGGTTGGCTATATTCCCATGCATCAGCAGGCACTGGCCTGGGGAAAGAAAGATAACATCGATCTGGTTCAACGGGCTGACAATCAATTTGTGTTAAAGAACGTAACTGTAAAATAGTCTATGCTCGCTTTTATTATCCGTAGACTACTTCAGTCTATGATCGTTATGTTTTTCGTGGCAATGGTGGCGTTCCTCATGTTTAATTATGTGGGGGATCCCGTCCACCAGATGGTGGGGATTGATACCAGCTTCAAAGACCGTGAAGTGCTGCGTGAATCACTTGGATTGAATGATCCTGTTCCTCTCCAGTTTGTTCGCTTTATTACTAATGCCGCAAAATTTGAATTCGGTATCTCATACCAGCATAAACGATCTGTTACCGGTCTTTTTAAGGAAAGGCTGCCCGCCACGCTGGAACTTTCATTTGTGGCAGCATTTCTTTCACTGGTAGTAGGTGTACCCATGGGTGTTTACGCAGGAATAAAACCTGATGGGTGGCTCAGTAAAATATTTATGACGTTTTCTCTGGTGGGTGTGTCTCTACCCACTTTTCTTATTGGTATTCTGCTGATTTATATCTTTGCAGTAACGCTTGGCTGGCTGCCCTCGTATGGCCGTGGTGACGTGGTAAATTGGGGTTGGTGGTCTACAGGGATTACAACCTGGAGCGGATTAAAGGCTTTGATTATGCCGGCTATAACTTTGGGGTTGTTTCAACTTACCCTGATTATGCGTCTTGTTCGCTCAGAGATGCTGGAAGTTCTGCGAACAGATTATATTAAATTTGCCAGGGCAAGAGGGCTTAGCGACAGAGCCATCTATTTTGGTCATGCTTTGAAAAACACCCTTGTACCGGTAATTACTATAACCGGTCTTCAGATTGGTTCCATTATCGCCTTTGCCATCATTACTGAAACGGTTTTCCAGTGGCCCGGCATGGGGCTTTTGTTTCTTCAGGCGATTCATAATGTGGATATTCCAATTATGGCAGCATATTTAATGCTTGTGGCTTTCTTTTTTGTGGTGATTAACCTGATAGTGGACATTTTGTACTATGTGGTTGATCCACGTTTACGACTAGATCTTGGCAAGGCGAACGGGGCATGAAGAAATCTTCGCAGAGTATGCTCGATACAAACAAAACTAATCGATTTATTGGTGCGTTAAAGCGGTTTTTTGATGGTGATATCTTTTATTCCTACCGTCGCTCACCCGTGACGATTATCGCGTCCATTCTTACGATACTCATCCTTGTAAGTGCTGTTGGCGCTCCCTTGATTGCTCCTCAGAATCCATTTGATATGGGCAGTCTTGACCTGATGGATTCTCATATTCCTCCGGCCTGGGAAGAAGGAGGAGATGATCGTTTCCTCCTTGGGACTGACGATCAGGGACGCGATCTTCTTTCCACTATTCTTTATGGATCACGCATCTCATTACTGGTTGGCTTTTCAAGCGTTGTTTTTGCCTTGATTCTTGGTGTGGGGCTTGGCCTGCTATCCGGCTATGTTGGTGGAACCCTGGATGCTGTCATTATGCGGATTGCTGAAGTCCAGATAAGTTTCCCTGCCATTCTGATTGCTCTGCTGGTGGATGGTGTTTTGCGCACCATGATTCCTGAAGCTGACACTGAACACCTTGCTATTTCAGTACTGATCTTTTCCATTGGTATCTCAGGATGGGTGCAGTACGCAAGAACCGTGAGAAGCTCGACCATGGTTGAAAAAAACAAAGAATATGTACTCGCTGCCCGTGTGATTGGTATCCGTCCGGGTTTGATCATGCTGCGTCACATCTTGCCCAATGTCATGGGGCCAGTACTTGTTATCGGAACAATTCATCTGGCTGTTGCGATAGTTACCGAGGCCACTCTCTCCTTCCTGGGTGTTGGGGTACCGGTAACACAACCATCACTGGGAACCCTGATTCGAATTGGTAATGATTTTTTATTTTCCGGTGAATGGTGGATTACTATTTTTCCAGCCATTACACTGGCGGTTTTAGTCTTATCTGTGAACCTGCTTGGCGACTGGCTGCGCGATGCATTGAACCCAAAACTCAGGTAATAACAGCAATATGAATAAACCATTGCTTAGCGTTGAAAACCTGCGCATCGAATTTCCAACCCGGCGTGGTACCCTTGTCGCTGTTGATGACATCTCTTTTACAATCGATCCCGGAGAAATTTTGGGGGTAGTTGGTGAATCAGGGGCTGGAAAATCCTTAACCGGTCAATCTATCATCGGACTGTTAGAACCTCCTGGAAGAATTGCCAGCGGCAGCATCAAACTAAACGATCGTCGCCTGGATAATTTACCCTACGCGCAGATGAAAAAGATCCGTGGAAAAGAGATCGGGATGATATTCCAGGATCCCTTGACCAGTCTAAATCCTTTGTACACCATTGGCCGCCAATTGACCGAAACCATCCAGACTCACACAGACATGACTGGTAAGCAGGCGAAAAAACATGCTATCAGTCTCTTGGAAGAAGTTGGGATTCCTGCAGCAGCAAAACGCATTGATCATTATCCTTATCAGTTTTCCGGTGGTATGCGGCAGCGTGTGGTTATTGCTCTGGCCCTTTGTGTCAATCCAAAGCTGATTATTGCCGATGAACCAACCACGGCACTGGATGTTTCAATTCAGGCCCAGATTATTACTCTCTTAAAAAAACTCTGCGCTGACCATGGAACTGCTGTTATCCTTATTACCCATGATATGGGAGTCATTGCAGAAACAGCTGATAGAGTTGCAGTAATGTATGCAGGCCGTCTGGTAGAAATTGGCAAAGTGCGGCAGGTTGTAAAAGAGGCCACACACCCATACACCAAAGGCTTGATGAGTGCAATTCCATCCCTCACTCACCGCATGGAAGAGTTGACACAGATTGATGGAACAATGCCTAGACTAAGTGATATTCCAAAAGGATGTTCATTTCATCCCCGTTGCCCTGAATGCATGGATGTGTGCAAGGAAAAGCAACCCGAACTGATCGACATCGGCCCTACCCAGGTGGCCTGCTGGAGCTATCATGACAGGCAAATCTAACAACGAACCATTATTAAAAGCCACTGGACTGAAGCAGAATTTTGAAGTATCAAAACCATTGCTTAACAGATTGATCGAGAGACAACCCCGCCAATTTTTAAAAGCTGTCAATGGGGTTGATTTTTCTGTGCAACGCGGTGAAACATTTGCCTTGGTGGGAGAGTCGGGATGTGGAAAATCAACCATTGCGAATATGGTGGTAGGTCTTTATACACCAACTTCCGGGAAGATTTATTTTGATGGTAAAGATATGTCTGCCATTGCAAATCATAAGGAAGAGATGCAACTGCGACGACGTATGGCCATGATTTTTCAGGATCCCTATGCAAGCCTGAACCCTCGCTGGCGTGTATCTAAAATCGTCAATGAACCCATCCGCGCTTTTGGACTTTTAAAAGAAAAACAAGCTATTCTGGAACGAACAGCAAGCCTGCTTCGTCAGGTTGGCCTGGCTGCACGGGATGGAGATAAATTCCCCCATGAATTTTCCGGAGGGCAGCGGCAGAGGATTTCAATAGCCAGAGCCCTGGCCAGTGAACCCGAATTTATTGTTTGTGATGAACCTACATCTGCTCTGGATGTTTCTGTCCAGGCACAGATCCTCAATTTGATGAAGAATCTTCAGCGCCAGTTTGATCTATCCTATCTTTTCATATCCCATGATCTGGCTGTTGTTCGCCATATGGCTGATCGTGTTGGTGTTATGTATCTTGGCAGACTGTGTGAAACTGCACAGGCTGACGATCTGTTTGCTGAGCCGCTGCATCCCTATACCAAACTGTTGATAGGCACTA
Source organism: Desulfocapsa sp. (assembly GCA_029934815.1). GTDB lineage: Bacteria > Desulfobacterota > Desulfobulbia > Desulfobulbales > Desulfocapsaceae > Desulfocapsa. Next base: position 5,379 of record JAOZLM010000170.1, read on the forward strand.
TTCCAGACATCGATATGACAGGAAAGGAAAGGACAGCTGTAAAAGGAGAAATTCCAAATCCAATGGATCCACCCACCGGATGCCCGTTCCACCCTCGATGTCCGTTGGTAAAAGATCACTGCAGAGAGCATCAACCCATTCTGACACCTGTTGGCAATAACAGAAGTGTTGCTTGCCATGCCGTCA
>JAOZLM010000171.1 GCA_029934815.1 Desulfocapsa sp.
GTTGAAAATCAAGAAATCTACAGTCAAAGCGAAATGAACAGGCAGTGAGGCCGAACAATTTCAAACAAAAAAATAAATCAGTTAATTCTTAAAACTATGAATAGGCGCAGGAATCCGGCCACCCCAAGCAATAAATCGGCTCGATTTTTCCATATTCCTCACTTCCATAATCGGGCTCTCCCCAAACAATCCTCCAAAACTCACATGCTCCCCTGCTTTCTTTCCGGGAACCGGGATAAGTCTTGCCGCTGTGGTCTTATTGTTGACCATACCAATGGCCATTTCATCAGCAATTATTGCCGAAATAGTATCGGCATCAACATCGCCAGGAATTGGTACCATATCCAGCCCCACGGAACAAACGCAAGTCATGGCTTCAAGTTTTTCTATGGTTAAGGCTCCTTTGCCTACTGCATCTGCAAGTACGGCATCTTCCATTACCGGAATAAATGCACCACTAAGACCACCCACTGCCTTTGATGCAAAAATTCCACCTTTTTTTACAGCATCATTTAGCATTGCGACAATTGCGGTTGAACCCGGAGCACCAACATCATCAACACCAAGAATCTGAAGAATTTCTCCCACCGAATCCCCAACTTTTGGTGTCGGTGCAAGGGAGAGATCAACCACACCAAATTCTATCCCCAGCTCTTTAGAAACCTGACGGCCAATAAGTTCTCCGCATCTGGTAACACGAAAGGTAATTTGTTTAATTTCTTCTGCAATATCGTCTAGTTTAAGATTCTCGCGTCCCTTCTTTGCAATTCTTTTCTCAAGGGATCTTGCTATCACGCCAGGGCCTGAAACACCCACATTTAGAACAACCTCGGCCTCCTCTACTCCATGGATGGCCCCAGCCATAAATGGATTATCACCCGGCTGATTGCAAAATACGACAAACTTTGCAGCGCCGAATCCACCTGATTCTTTCGTTTGCTCCGCAAGGTCTTTCACTGTCTTGCCCATCATCGCAACTGCATCCATATTGATTCCTTTTTGACTGGAACCAACGTTTATTGATGCACACAACCGTTCGGTTACTGCTAAAGCCTCCGGAATCGATTCTATAAAGGCAAGATCTGTTTTGGTGATCCCTTTTTCCACATGTGCTGTGTATCCACCGAGAATATCTACCCCGGCATTGGCCGCTGCCCTATCCAATGATTTTGCCAGCTCAATAAATTCCTCTTTTGAGAACCCCGCACCCACAAACGCTGCAGGAGTCACTGAAATCCGTTTATTAACGACAGGTATTCCATATTTTTGTGCGACTTCCTCACATTTCTCCACAAAGTTTGCTGCATAATCCGCTATTTTCTTCTCGACTGCTGCACAGGTTTTTTTTGCTGTTCCTGCCCTGCAATCAAGTAAATTTATTCCCATGGTCACTGTTCGTACATCAAGGTTTTCCTTGTGTACCATTTCAACAGTTGCCATAATCTGATCTGAACGAAGCATTATTTTCTCCTGAAACTTTCTACCAATTTATTGCATCCACAGAGCCACCCACCTCATGGGTTGCCTGAAAGATATCATTATGTTGCAAAACAAGATCTAACTGTTCATTATCCCCTAAAACCTTCAATTCTTCTCGAAGATCTTTTAAGGAATCAACATGGCTCAGGTCTACCTGGAAAATCATCGTGTAAAAATCCTTTTCTCTTGTGGTAGCCAAATCCAACACGTTGATATTACGCATATAAAAGAAATCACCTATAGTTTTCACCAGACCTTTTCGATTAACCGCCTGGGCTGTTACAATAAACGTTTCCTGAGGAATATTTCTCTTTTCTGCTTCCAGATCCACATCCATTTCTTTAATGGAAGATTCTATTTTAGTCTCAGAATCTATATGTGAAAAGCCAGCAAAAACATCCTCCGCGTTGATCTTGCCGTCAAATTCTGCAATCAGAATCATACTAAAGTAGCCACCTAAAACGGACTGATTTAAGTCAGCCAGATCTCCACCAAGATCAAGAATCACCCCTGTTATGTCGGCTATAATTCCCGGTCGATCCTTCGACATCACTGAAATCACCAGTTGCTTTTTCATTACTGCTCCCTCTTTACCATCTCTATTTCCCACTTCCTGCCACCCTTTTTCCGTTTAAAAACTGTTTGCTCTATTTCTTTATTCATTTGTGGATAATCAACCAGATAATGAAGACCTCTGGATTCTTTTCGTTTCTGTGCCGACTGAATAATAATCAATGATATCAATGCGATATTGCGAAGTTCGACCATGTTTGGTGTTATATGATAATCGTGATAATGTTGATCGATTTCTTTAAAAATGGCCTCCATTCGAACCTTCGCAAGATCCAGGCGCTTAACTGACCTGACGATACCAACATAATTCCACATCACTCGTCTGATTGCATCCCAGTTATGATTAATCAGAATTTCTTCCTGTAAATCCATGGCATCACCACTATGCCACTCATCAACATCCGGCGTCTCACTTTTCTTAATTTCAAGCCACCACTTTTTGCAAAATCTGGCAGCATTATCTGCAAAAACAACTGCTTCCAGTAAACTATTGGATGCAAGTCTGTTCCCGCCGTGCAATCCTGTGCTGGCTGTTTCTCCAAGTGCAATGAGACCAGGAAGGGATGTGCAGCCATTGCTATCCGTTTTCACACCACCGCACATATAATGGGCTGCCGGAACCACAGGGATTGGCTCTTGACTGATATCTATACCACGCGACAAACATCTATTATATATGGTAGGGAAACGCTCTTTCAAAAATGCCTTGCTTCGATGAGTGATATCGAGATAGACACAATCCGCTCCACTTTCTTTCAGTTCCTTATCTATAGCTCTTGCAACCGTATCTCTCGTGGCAAGATCTTTCCGTTTATCATACTTTTCCATAAATGGGATAGCATCAGCATCTTTTAAAATGCCCCCTTCTCCCCGAACAGCTTCAGAAATCAAAAAATTCTTTTCCTGAGAATGATGTAAACACGTTGGATGAAACTGGACAAACTCCATATTAGACAATTCGGCACCAGCCCGAAATGCCATCGCCATCCCATCTCCAGTAGCGATATCAGGATTGCTTGTATACAAATACACTTTTCCAACGCCACCTGAGCAGAGGATTGTAACTTTTGCACGACAGGCTACGATATTTTCCTCTGCCATCACATAGGCGCCAACACACCTTTGACCACCACCTGCTGTCCATCCCGGTAACGTACCGTCAACCATCAATAAATCGACCGCTATCTGTTCTTCAACCAACTCTATCCTACTGTGTTTACGAACATTATCCAACAATGCCCGTTCAATTTCTCTACCGGTTAAATCATAGGCATGTACTACTCGTCGATGAGAATGCCCTCCTTCTTTTCCAAGAGAATATCCCGAAGAACTTTTTTCGTCTTTGACAAACCCAACGCCCATCTCAACTAACTCAGCAATTCGATCAGGTCCATTTTCTACAACCATCCTGACAATTGCCTCATCGCACAATCCGGCCCCTGAAGAGAGAGTATCCCCCACATGAGACTCGACACTGTCCCCTTCCTCGAGTACTACAGCGACCCCCCCTTGGGCCAAATTGGTGGCTGTGTCAATATCTCTTTTCTTAGTAACAACCACAACGCTGCCCAACTCTGCACATTTCAAGGCACAGGACAACCCAGCAATTCCACTACCGATAATTAAAAAATCACTTTCCATCAGAATCTCCTCTGAATGTTTCACGTGAAACATTGGTACAAAACACCACCATGACACAACTTCACTAACAGTATAATTATTTCCCTGATTACCACCGAAGCTCAGCTTTCGTGGGTTCTCGCTATCACGTCATTCCGGACTCGAAGTCTGGAATGTCCAAAGCTGTTGCCTGAACTTTGACGGTAATCAATATTTTTTCTACTGTAGCTCTCGGCATATGTAAAGGCAAGGAAAGAACAATTTATAGGCAGAAAATTGCCAAAGGTGTTGTGCGGGCGGCAAATATGGACTACTACAGTAGTTAACTATCAATTTATGCACCACTTGGAGTTTGTTATTATGGATTCGTCTAAAATAATTGCCGTCGCAAATCAGAAAGGCGGTGTTGGTAAAACCACATCAGCAGTAAATTTTGCAGCAGCACTGGCAAGAAGAAAGAAAAAGGTATTGCTGGTTGATTCTGATCCGCAGGGAAATGCAACTTCGGGCGTTGGTGTCCGTAGCGGGAATTTCGACAAGCACCTTTACCACTGCCTAACTAGTGAGATTCTTGCGAAAGAAGTTTTAATAGTTCCTCAGAAAAAACGAAAGCTCTCCCTTCTGCCGTCATCAATTGATCTGGCTGCGGCCGAAATGGAACTTTTCCAAATGAAAGAGCGGGAATATGTTCTGAAAAAGTTACTGCAACCTGTGCGTGACGAGTTTGACTATATAGTAATCGATTGTCCTCCCTCTCTTGGACTGTTAACAGTAAACAGTTTGACTGCTGCTGATTCTGTATTAATCCCGATGCAGTGTGAGTATTTTGCCATGGAAGGTTTGGCCCAGCTGATAAAAACAATCCGCTCAGTAAAGAAATCGTTAAACACGTCCCTCTATATAGAGGGTTTACTATTAACCATGTTTGACAAACGGAACCGGTTAACATTCCAGGTTGAGGAAGAAATCAAAAAACATTTTGGCGATCAGGTTTTCAAAACGGTTATTCCACGAAATGTTCGCCTTTCCGAATGTCCAAGTCATGGACAAACAGTTATTGATTACGATATAAAATCTACAGGTGCAAAAGCGTATATCCAACTGGGTAATGAATTTTTACGAAATCAAAAGTGAGAAAATAGATAATGGGAAATCCTAAAGGGCTTGGAAGAGGCGTTGATCTCTTATTCAATACTGACGATGAAGATGAAAAATATTTTGAATGTGAACTAGACAAAATTTCACCTAACCAGTTTCAGCCACGAACTCATTTTGATGAGGACGCGCTTAACGAACTTGCTGACTCCATTAAAGAAAAAGGAATTATTCAACCACTAGTTGTTACCCAAAATATTGATGGAAGTTATGGACTTATAGCCGGTGAAAGGCGCCTTCGAGCCTCAAAAATAATCGGACTTGCAAAGGTGCCGGTGGTCATACGTGAGGTCAGCGGCGACGATGAACTATTGGAACTTGCCCTCATTGAAAACGTCCAAAGAAAGGACTTAAATCCAATCGAAGAAGCTGAAGCATATGAAAAACTCATCAAGATTTTTTCATATACTCAGGAGCAAGCTGCCGAAAAGGTTGGTAAAAAACGAAGCACTGTTACAAATCGGCTACGACTCCTTCAACTACCTGATTTTATAAAAGATGATATTGGACATGGTCGATTGACAGAGGGACATTCAAGGGCGATACTACGCTTATCCGGTGATGATTCTGCAATGAAAAATGCAAGGGATCAAATTATCTCCAAAGGCCTCTCTGTCCGCCAGGCAGAGAAACTAACATCCCGCATGAAACAGGACAGAAAAAAGGACGTGGGAACCACACAGGCCAAAAATAATCTCTCTATTCCAACTTCAATTACAAGCG
>JAOZLM010000172.1 GCA_029934815.1 Desulfocapsa sp.
TTCCTTCAAGGCCGCGGCAAATTACTCAAATTGAGTGGTGGTGTCAACAGGAAAAACACTCTTTTTTGTTTTTCTTTTAGCTTTCTTATTTACAGGGATTCTCCTGCTTGAAAACTATTTGCTTTTCATGTAGTTAAAGCGTAGCATTAATATGTTTATATAATTGAATCGTGAGAGAAAAAATGTGTGATGTAAACAAGCTCCTTCGTAATCTTCCCAAAATTGACCGTGTTTTAGACGATCTTCAAGACACCTTTTCTGAAAGCATTCCTCTTGCCATTATAAAATCTGCTGTGCAGCAATGTATAGAAGAGAAAAGAAAATTGATCCTTGATGGAAAGCTGAAAACACTGCCTCAGGATCAGGAAGCCTGGTACAAGATTTTTACAGAATCTATTCTAAAAAAAAACAGTCTTAATTATAGGCGTGTAATCAATGGGACAGGTGTGGTTATCCATACTAATCTTGGTCGTTCGTTGCTAGGGGCTCAAAGTATTGACGCTTTACAGGTCGCCGGTGGATGTTATACCAATCTTGAGTTTGATCTTACTACTGGCAAACGTGGCAGTCGATACAGTCTGGTCGAGGAAATTATATGTGATCTTACCGGGGCTGAAGCTGCGATAGTTGTTAACAATAATGCAGCTGCAGTCTTACTGGCCTTAAATACACTCTCCTTTAATTCTGAAACCATTGTATCACGAGGACAACTGGTTGAGATTGGTGGATCATTTAGAATTCCTGATGTGATGTCAAGAAGTGGTGCGAGAATGGTTGAAGTGGGTGCCACTAATAGAACCCATGTCCATGATTACGTCGATGCTATTACTGACGAGACCACACTTCTGTTAAAAGTTCATACCTCAAATTTTAGAGTAATCGGGTTTACTTCCGAAGTTCCCGTGGCTGATATGGTTGCAATAGGTAAGAAACATGATATTCCCGTTATGGAGGATCTTGGCAGTGGATCATTAATCGATCTTTCACCGTGGGGCTTACCTAAGGAGCCAACTGTTCAGGAAATTGTTCAGGAAGGGGCGGATGTCGTAACCTTTAGCGGAGATAAGCTTTTAGGCGGTCCACAGGCAGGAATTATTGTTGGGAAAAAGGCAATTATCGATAAAATCAAGAAGAACCCGATGAATCGTGCATTGCGAATTGATAAATTTACCCTGGCAGGTCTTGAGACTGTCCTTCGTAATTATTATGATCTTGATATGGCAATTGCCAATGTACCAACACTTACAATGCTCACTGCTGCCCCTGATACTATTAAGAAAAAAGGGCAGGCAATTCTAAGACGTCTTGGTGGTGCTACTAAACAGAAAAATATCATCGAACTCCGGAAAACAGTATCGAAGGTTGGAGGCGGTGCCATGCCTGAACACGGTCTTGCCAGCTGGGCGTTAGTATTACACCCAAAATCCGGAAAGGCAGCAACGCTTGAAAAGCAACTTCGGTCACGCGATATCCCCATAATTGGTCGAATTGAAGATGAGAAGATGATTCTTGATTTACGAACTATTCAGGGGCCAGATATTCCGCTACTAGTTGATATGTTAAAGTCATTTTCCGGTAAGAGTGAAAACTAATGCTGGAATTCTTTAATCACGATTTGTTTAATAGTCTCCAGCGATGCGATTTTATCCGTTTTGCTCCTGAATTTATACAGGTTATAGATGCAAATATTCCAACTCTTGAGTCAGTAACATTCCTTGATCCGGTAATGCCTCAGCCTGCAGATTCAAGTGACGAAAGTGAAGAGAATAGAAGGGAAAGGGAGGCAATGGAGGAGGCTGCAGCTTCCAATCGTCCGGTGAAGACCGCCGATGTTCTGTACTTACCACTTGCGGTAGGGGATACCACAGTAATAGCTGAACTGAAAGGGCTGGATGATTATTTGTTCCGAAAGATTGGCAATGACTGGCTTGAGGATTTACAACCGCAGTTGATGCGTGAATTTTTGCTGATTAAACGAGCCAATATTGATTCCTTAACCGGGCTTCTCAGTAGTTTTCATTTGCATGAATCGTTAAACGTTGAGACTGGTGCTCTATCAGGGGTGTTGGTTCTCCTGTCTGTGTCCCCTAAGGGATCAAACGCCTTCTATGCCAGATCGTATCTAAATAAAACTGTATCGTTGTTAAAAGGCTTTATAGATGAACGCTTTCTTCTATATTATATAGGGCAATCGTGTTTTGCCATGATCTGTAAAGATACTGACCCTGGCTTTTCTTCAGCCTTTGCACCTTCATTGCTAAATCTTTTTAAGAGGGAATCCTGTTCACGAGTGAATGTTGCTACTTTGAATTTAGCACATTTGGACTTAAATTCTGACACCTCGTCTTCTGTGTCCGAGGCCATTATGAAAAAGGCCTGGGCTGCGTTACACATAGCCAGTAAACGTGGGCCTTTTGCATTTTGTAACGCATCAGTTCTTGAGAATCTTGCCGCTCATCCTTTAGCGCCACCCTCTACGCGACTTAAACGCTGGTTGCAACGGGTAGCCAGAAAGTATAATAACTTTTCGTTGCTGCAGTTTGCTGGTGGAGACGAAAAATTATTAGAAAATATTAAGGCTCAGGCGGGCAGAAAAGAAGACGTCGTCACAATAGAAGGTAATTCGTTCTTGTTTCTGCCAATGGTTGACAGGAAAGAACTCAAAAATATTGCTGGAAAAATCATAGCTGGTAGCATCAAGAAACCCACTGGAGTATCAATCCCCAATGTTGGCATTGCCATCTACTCCCAAAATGAACGATCTAAATCAGATATGTTACTGAGCTGTCGAAAAGCCCTTTGTCACGCAGCTTTTTTTGAGCCAGGTTCTGTTGTTATTTGTGATGCCGTGAGTTTTAATATTAGTGGCGATATCTATTATGGTGATGGAGATCTTGTCCGGGCTGTGACTGAGTACAAGAAAGGATTACAACTGAGCCCCGAAGATGGGAATCTGTTAAACAGTCTAGGTGTTTGTTATGCACAAATGAACAGGCATAAGGATGCGGTTCGCTGTTTTGAAGAGGCAACTAAAAGTAAAGATGACCGTTTCATGGCCTTATATAATCTTGGCTTCGAGTTGCAGCAACAAACAGATAAGCTTGCTGCCATAAAAACATTCTCCAGTGCCCTTGCTTGTCCTACTGAAAAAAGTCAGAAAGTGGCTCGGAAGGACATTAGCTTTCAACTCTCTGTGCTTTGCTGCCAGGGGAAACTGTATAAAAAGGGACTGGCTCTTCTACAGCCTTGGTATGACAATGAAGCAAACGGAAAAGCTCTCAGATACCTTGGCGAACTGCACAGTGGTGTAGGCGACTATAAAAAAGCCATGAAATATCTTCAGCTCGCTATTCGCTATGATGAATACGACGCAGAAGTCTTAAGCCTTTTAGGTGAAATCTATTTGCAACAAAATGAAGGTGATGATATTGCCTTGCGCTTGTGTGAGAAAGCTGTGGAGCTTAATCCGGATTCATTGCATTTGAAAATTCGTCTGGCCAGGGCGCAGATGCATTGTGGTGATCTGGCTGCAGCAGGAAAAATCCTGCAGCCCTGTCTGCGAAACAAGAAAACAAGGTTGGCAGCTTTACAGCTGAAAGTAATCCTGGCAAATGATCAGGGAAATAGTGTCGCAGCAGCCAAATGGCAGGCGAAAGCTGAACAATTTTCTGTACTACTATAAGGTAGGTAAGCTAATGGAAGGAAAAGAACGACGGCGTTTGAGCAGAGAACCAAAATATTGTCTGGAAAATGATGTGATTGGTGACTCCTGGCGGATGTTCCGTATTATGGGAGAGTTTGTGGAAGGTTTCGATGGTATGTCAGCCGTCAACGTTCCATCTGTTTCAATTTTTGGATCAGCAAGAACAAAGACAGATGACCCATGGTATCAAAAAGCGGAACATATTGCTTCAGAACTTGCTAAAGCCGGATATGGTGTTATTACCGGTGGTGGCCCCGGAATTATGGAGGCAGCAAATAAGGGGGCGCATGAAGCTGGCGGAGTGTCAGTTGGTCTAAATATCGCTTTGCCCCATGAGCAGGATCCAAACCAGTATGCCAATTTTCCCCTTGATTTTAAGTATTTTTTTGTTAGAAAAGTAATGTTTTTAAAGTATTCTCTGGGGTTTATCTGTATGCCGGGTGGCTTTGGTTCCCTTGATGAGTTATTTGAGGTCATCACCCTGATTCAGACGGAGCGTATAAAACCCTGCCCGATTTTGTTGGTTGGAAGTTCTTTCTGGGGTGGATTAATCGACTGGATTAAAGATCAGTTTATTACCAACGGCACAATAAACCCTAGAGACCTTGATCTTATTCAACTCGTTGATGATACCGAAGAAGTCATTGAAATTATAAAAAAGAGTGTTGTATAGTAGGTGATATCGTAATCATTTTCCATTTTCCATTTTGCATAGGAGCAACGAATGGCCCAGATAGATGCATTTTTTAAATTAATGAATGATGAGGGTGCCTCGGATTTACATATGGTTGCCGATCAGCAGCCCATTCTTCGTATCCGTGGTGACATGGAGCGCGTTAAATTTAAGAAAATGGAAAATGAAGAGCTGAAAGGGATGCTCTATGAAATATGCCCTGAAGATAAAATTAAATTATTTGAAGAAACGGGTGATATTGATTTCGGTTATGAAATTCCAGGCCTTGCCAGATATCGTTGTAACTACTTTCGGCAGAAATTTGGTATTGGTGCAGTATTTCGTGAAATTCCAAGTGAAATTTTAAGTTGTGAACAATTAGGGCTTCCCAAAGTAATTTCCCGTCTGGCCTATCTTCCTAAAGGTCTCGTCTTGGTAACAGGTCCTACTGGATCGGGTAAATCTACCACTCTTGCAGCTATTGTGGATGAGGCGAATAAAAACAGAAAAGATCATATCCTCACAATTGAAGATCCCATAGAATTTGTTCATCGTTCCCAGAAATGTGTCATTAATCACCGTGAAGTTGGGCAGCATACAAGAAGTTTTGGTGCAGCTCTTCGTGGCGCTCTGCGTGAAGATCCGGATATCATTATGGTAGGTGAGATGCGTGATCTTGAAACGATTGCTCTTGCCATGGAAGCGGCTATGACCGGTCATCTGGTTTTTGGAACCTTGCATACCATTAATGCCATGAAAACAGTTGATCGTATAGTTGAGATTTTCCCGGCAAATCAGCAGGGACAGGTTCGATCAACTCTGTCAGATGCGCTAAAAGCTGTAGTTTCTCAGACTCTTTTTAAACGGACAGATATCAAAGGGCGTTGTGCAGCGCTTGAAGTACTTATTGCAACGCCAGCTGTTCGTAATCTGATTCGTGAAGGCAAAACATACCAGATTGCCTCAGTTATGCAGACCGGTAAAAAATACGGAATGCAGACCCTTGATGATGCCATCATGATGTATCTCGAAAAGCGACAGATAAGTGCTGATGATGCTTACTCCAACGCTGTTGAAAAATCTAAATTCTTAAAATTCCTCCGTAAGCCTCCTTCTGATTTTACTGAAGTGTGATGGATTCGTAAAAACTCTTCATCTTCTTCGTTACGCGCC
>JAOZLM010000173.1 GCA_029934815.1 Desulfocapsa sp.
TCCGGATCAAGTCCGGAATGACTCAGGCAGTAGCTGAGCTTTAGTGGTAATCAAGAAGAAAAATATACTATTCTTTATTAAACATATACTCGTTACGAAAGCAATCGTTGAGCATAATTACTTGAAGGAAGAATCTGGGGATTGCAAAAATGTATTTACCGGCACTGGCCAAAGATTTATATAAGTCTCAAAAAGAAGTTGAAGAAATCGAGAAAAAACTTGAGCAGGCAACAGCAGTTGCTGCCCAGGAAGAATTAAAGAATGAGTTGCGTCAGGCGAATGCAGAACTGTCTCAGCTAAGAAAAATTATGGAAGGCAGGAAAGAGCATTCAAAAGCCTCGCTCCATAAACCAAAAAACCGATTTGGTTTATAATTTTTCTACCAGAACCCATAGTAATTGCAGACAAAGTAGTGCGTACAGTCCGGCAATAACATCGTCAAACATAATCCCGAAACCACCATGGATGTGTGTGTCAAACCATGAGCAGGGAAAGGGTTTTAGCACATCAAAAAAGCGAAAGAAAAGAAATCCGAGAATCCAGGCGGCCGGATGACCAGGTGCTGCAGCAAGAGCAATAAACATCCCCACAAACTCATCGATCACGATTGGCCCTGCATCGGCCTGATCCAGGATTTTTTCAGCAGATCCTGCCAGCAGGCAACCTATTACAAAAATAACAGCGACCAGAATTATATAGCTCTGTAATGGCATATTCCGCATAAAAAACCAGGGAACAAGAGCCATGAGAGATCCCCAGGTACCAGGCGCTTTGGGGAGGTTTCCTGAGTAAAAACCGGTGGCCAGAAACATTATAATCTTATCCATTACTCTTCCTTTTCTCCTGCCTGCATAACAGCTCTGTAAACTCGTGCCAGTGGAATGTTTTCAGATTGTGCTATTTTTTTGCACTCTTCATATTCTGGGTAAATAATTTTTCCGTCGGGTTTTTCTACCTGCTTCGCTTTGATCTGTCCCCACTTTGTGGCCACTACCACAGATTCTCTTGCTAATGTCATGCGGTTTTCCTGCCTGAAACGAAGGCCGATGGCACTGGTTTCAGCAAGGATGATTTGCTTTAACGGGAAGGCGTCATGGGGAGTACAGATAACCTGTAAGCGCTGTCCGGGACGTCCTTTTTTCATAAGTAGCGGAGTAAGAGACACGTCAAGAGCGTTTGCATTAAACAGGAGTTCAGAAAGATGAGGGAACATTTCGGTGTTCCAGTCGTCAAGGTTACATTCTATCACTTCAACTTGCTGTGTTTCATCTACAATTTCTTTTTCACCAATAAGCAGACGCAACAGATTAGGCTGCTCATTGTTGAGTATATTATTGCCGGCACCATATCCTGTATTTTTAACAGTCATGGTTGGTATCAGTCCGAAATTGCTTGCCAGTTGGCCTGCCAGTACTGCACCTGTGGGTGTAACAAGTTCTTTGTCCTGTTCAACACCATACACGGGAATATCCCGAAGGAGTTCACAAACAGCAGGTGCCGGCAGGGGCAGATTGCCATGGTCGCATGTTACAAAACCACGTCCCATGGGAAGGGGAGAACAGCTGATCTCTGTGATGCCAAAATATTCTAAAGCTACAAGCGTACCCACAATATCAACAATGGTATCCACAGCGCCCACTTCATGGAAATGGATTTTTGCAATATCCACATTATGAACACTGGCCTCGGCTTCTGCCAGACGGGTAAAAATCCTGCCTGCCTGTTCCTTAATGGAAGTGCTGAGAGTGCTCTTTTGAAGAAGTTCCAGAATATTTTCAAGATGACGAAACTGCTGTTTGGAGCGGGAGTGGATAGTGACTTGTTTACAGCCAATACCAGAACGGATGTCGTTTGTAACGCTAAGTTCAAAATCCAGATTCGGAATTTTAGCAAGTTCTGTAATCAGTAAATCTTCTGGTAAACCTGCATGGAGAAAAGCACCAAGCAGCATATCTCCACTGATTCCTGAAAAACAGTCGAGGTAGCAGCTGGTTACAGAGGTGTTCATGGGGATTTATGAGGTTTGCAGAAACTGCTGAGCATGCTCAAGCTTTTGGCCGCAGAGATAGGCCTCAACGCTCATCCGTTTTTTGCCTTCCGGCTGAATTTCCCGAACAAGTAATGCGCCATCACCTGTGGCCAGGAGCAAACCGTTTTTATCCGCCTGAATAATTGAACCGGGATTCCCGGAAGAAGATTTGTCACTGACAAGGGGCGAGAAAAAGCGAAATCGCTTTCCATCAAGGAAACTATATGCCGTGGGCCACGGATCCATTCCTCTTATCAAACAGTGAATTTCACGAGCTGATTTATTCCAGTCGATACAGCCATCTTCTTTTTTCAGTGGTGGTGCTTCTGTGGCCAGACTGTGATCCTGTTCAATGGGTGGAAGTTTGTCCTGTCTTAGTAAATCAAGGGCTTCGAGAAGTGCTTTACCGCCAAGATTTGAGAGCTTATTAAACAGGCCACCGGCAGTTTCATCGTCTGTTACCGGAATGGAGGCTGGCAATAACATTGCACCAGTATCCATACCCACGTCCATCTGCATAATAGTTACCCCCGCTTCACTGTCTCCTGCAAGAATTGCCCACTGGATTGGTGCCGCGCCACGATGGCGGGGGAGCAGAGAACCATGGATATTTATACAGCCCAAGGGGGGCAGATCCAGGATGGAGGATGGTAAAATCCTGCCATACGCCGCAACAATTATTAAATCAGGGGTAAACGAACGCAACGAATCTGCAAATTCTTTGGTTTTAATTTTGGTGGGTTGTAAAACCGGAATGCCAGAAGCTTCAGCCACAATTTTTGTGGGTGTGGCTGCCATTTTTTTCCCGCGTCCTTTGGGGCGATCTGGTTGGCTGACAACTGCCACGACCTCGTCAGGCCCATCGATCAGGGCTTGTAAGGCGGGGACTGAAAAATCGGGAGTCCCCATAAAAATGATTCGAAATTGTTTATTTTTTTGCATTGCTAGCCAGTTTCTTTTTTGCGGCGGCCTGCTGCTGTTTCTTGATTTTTTTCTTGTAGAGCGCTCGCTTTAAAGTGGAGAGATGATCTAAAAACAGAATCCCGTTAAGGTGGTCAATTTCGTGTTGCAATACTATGGCAAAACGCTCTTCTGCACTTAGCTCCTGAGGCGTTCCTTCCGCATCCTGATAGGAAACGGTGACTTTCAGGCTGCGTTTGACAGAGGCCGTGAGATCAAGAACCGAGAGACAGCCTTCTTCATCTACCTGTTTTCCTTCCTGTGTTGTGATCTCAGGGTTAATCATGACCATTGAATTCTGCTCATCTTCTTCTTCAGAAATATCCACAACGATCAAACGTATGGATTCTCCGATCTGAGGTGCCGCCAGCCCAATGCCCGGGGCGTCATACATGGTGTCCACCATATGTGTGATAAGAGTGGTCAACTCGGGGGTGAAATCTATAACTTTTTCTGCCTTCTGGCGCAGAACAGGATCTGGAAATATGCGGATGGGAAGCAGGCTCATGGATATAGTCTATTTTAATGGTTATTTTTTGTGTTTTTATCTGACGCAGGAAATATAGCACAGGGCTACTCTTTCCGCATCAAAGTTGTGTTTCATAACAATATGCGCTAGACTTCGCCTAGTCAAATTTTACCCTTATTATTCTTGATAAACTCGTAAAAAGCTTCAGCACTGTCATTCCGGACTTGATCCGGAATCTGTAAGTTGCTGTAACAACAAGATTCCGGATCGAGTCCGGAATGACAGAATTGACGTATTGTATCTTTTCACGACGCCATCATTCTTCAAAAAACGTTAGAACTCATGATACTCACTCTGCTTATTGCTCTTCCTCTCAGTTATCTTATTGGTGCTATTCCTTTTGGTTTATTGTTCAGTCGTGCGGTTGGAAAAGATGTGCGTCAGGAAGGAAGTGGAAATATCGGTGCCACCAATGTGAACCGGGTGCTTGGGAAAAAACTCGGTGCTTTGACCTTGCTTTGCGATGTAGCCAAAGGATACCTTCCTGTTTTTCTGGCGGCATTTTATCTCCCACCTACCGCTGATTCAGCGTGGATTATTGCCCTTTGCGGTCTTGCCGCAGTTGTTGGTCATATGTTTTCTGTGTATCTTGGCTTTACGGGAGGAAAGGGCGTAGCGACTGCGCTTGGAGTTTTTCTTTTTTACTCTCCCCTTGCCATTTTTTGTCTCCTGTTTCTTTTTATTGCCGTTGTTTATTTAAGCGGTTTTGTCTCGGCAGGATCACTTGCAGCAGCAGCAGTTGTTCCTTTTCTCCTGTTTTTCTTTGATAGTGGTATTGAGATTGTTTTTGTCGCCTTTGTTATCGCAATCCTTATCTGGGTAAAACATAGTGCAAATATTAAACGTCTTAAAGCCGGCGAAGAAAAAAGCTGGAAGACTAAGGCTAAATAATGACAAAATCAGAATGGGAAGAAGTTTTTGCAGCAAAAGAACTTATGGGACTTGGTGACAGCGCAACCTTAGGTGAACTGAAACGCAGTTACCGAAAGCGTTGTAAAGAATATCATCCTGATATTGCCGGGGACGATAAAGCCAAAGGGGATATGATGCGGAAACTGACCCGGGCTTATGACGTGCTGATGAATCATTATAATCAGTTTAAGATTCCGTTGCTTCCTCGTGACGGGGAAGTGGTAGATGCTGAAGACTGGTGGATGGATCGTTTTGGGCGTGATCCTCTTTGGGGCAAGAATGGTGTGTGAGTTTTTAGCTTTGTGCAGGATATATACATTAGGTGGATTTAAGCGTTACTAAATGTCAACCACTGATAAACTCGTAAAAAGGTAAAGTTCCGCTCTTGTCTTTTGTCTTACATCGTGATACGCTGTTTTTGGAGGTGCCGATAATATGAAAGATGCAACTATGACAGTGCGAATGTCTCATGAAACCAAGAATAGGTTAACCCAACTGGCTGAAGCAACAAATCGAACAAAGTCTTATCTTGTTGACCATGCCATCAGTGACTATCTCAGTGCTTACGAATGGCATGTGCTGGAAACAAAGAAAGCTCTTGATTATGCTGAGAGCCCTGACGCTGAATGGCTTGATCACCAGAGCGTAAAGTCGATGTGGACCAAAAAGCTTGAAGATTAAATGGTTGAACCTTGCCTCCCAAGATCTTAAATATGTAGAGGCATATATTGCTCAAGAAAACCCAACATCGGCTGTACAAGTTGTTCTCCGTATAATTGATGCTGTGGAGCTGTTGGCAGATCAACCTGGTATTGGTCGACTAGGCAGAGTCGAAGGAACAAGAGAGTTGGTGATTGCAGGCACACCATTTATTGTTCCATACCGGAAAAAAGGTGCTTACATAGAAATTCTTCGAGTGTATCATCAAGCGAGAAAATGGCCTGAAATCCTATGATAGAGGTATGAAAAGGCATCAGGAACAAGCTTACCCGTACTCGATTTTCTCTGTATTTACCATTCCATGTCACATTGCAATCACTCTCTTTCACTATGTCACTGTGCCAATAAGAGCAATCATTTGTTGATCAGTAAGA
>JAOZLM010000174.1 GCA_029934815.1 Desulfocapsa sp.
ATGCAGGCGATGATCTTAGCCGCTGGTTTTGGTACCAGACTCCTTCCCTACACAAAACTCCGCCCCAAACCTCTCTTTCCTCTGTTAAACGAGCCGTTGCTTTTGCTCACCATCAAACGTTTACAGGATGCAGGTTTTGATCATATAATTGTAAATTGCCATTACCTGAAAGAACAAATTGTAGAAGCATTACAAGGGCTGCAAGGGATTGTCGTTCAGGAGGAAGATACTATCCTTGGTACCGGCGGGGGCTTACGAATGGCACTGGCCAGTATGCGTGATGAACCGGTGCTTATTACTAATGGCGATATTTATCACTCCATTGATTATCTGCAATTGTACAGGAGTCATAAAACAGGAAAGACACCTGTGACCATGGCCATGCACGATTATCCACGGTTTAATAAAGTATTAGTGCAACAGGGTATGGTAACCAGCTTTGGTGTAGCAGAAAGTTCAGACTGTAAAGCCTTTACCGGACTTCACGTTCTTGATCCGGAAATATTAAAAGATATACCGGAAGCAGGAAGCTCATGTATCATTGATCGTTACCGGCAGTTACTTACCAGTGGTGAAAAAATTCAGGCAAAAGACGTAAGCGGGTGTTCCTGGACTGATATGGGAACAGTAGCAGATTACCTTGCGTTACACGGAAAGCTTTTAAAAGGTGAGGTTGAACGCTGGCAGGAGTTTACCGCCTCATTTGAAGGGGCTTGTCTCTGCCAGGAAAATAGTGAGAAGGTTAGCTTTAACGATTGGGCTTGTGTGGGAAATGTATCTTTGCCGGAGAAAATACATCTTCAACGCTGTGTTGTGTGGGATGGTGCTCAATTAGATGCTGGCAGAAGTTATTCTGATGTTTTACTAACTTAAAATAACAGTTTTTTACCATTGCACGGTGAGCTGAATTCCATAGCTGTACTCTTTCTCACTGCCTTCCCTGTCACTGTGCTTAGGATCAGCCAGTGAAAAAGTAGGTACAAGTTGCAGCTCAGTATCGCTTGAGAAAAACCTTTTTGTTAAACGTTTCAGCGGCGGTACCACATATCCAAAAGGGTCAATGACTGCCAGGGAGATTGTCCCCAGCACATGACTGCCCAGCACTTTATTGTCATTCATTTTTATCTTGTGCTCCAGCGGCAGCAGAAGTTCTCCCAGCAAACTTCCCAAAAGCGGTGTGAAAATCATATCCTGAATGGATACCGGTTCTGCCCATGCTTCAATGCCGATCTCATAAAAAGATGATATGGCAAAAGAAAACCAGAATGATTCCAGTCTGGAATATCCGTAATGTCTGGCATACACATAATAGGTCGAACCAAAATAGGGATGTCCGATATAGTTAATCCAGTCATCATCACTGTCCCATTCCCATGAACTTACGTTGTCGGGCCACTGATCCAGACCGTGTTGAAAGTTGACATCGTCTTTTTCCCAATTGGAAACATCTTCGGGAAGTAAATAGATAACGCCCATTATAGTAAAAGCAGGGATCAGGAAATAAAGTGAATCTTCGGCCAGAATGGAATATCGGCCAAATAATCCATCCTGATTTGGAGGTTCGAGCTGGTTGTAATGCTCGGCCAGATTAAACGTTTCTTCTTGCTGAGGGGAGAGAGAGATGTTTTCCGGGATTATAAAAGTGGATTCAGGAAAACTAAACGGATCTTCAGAATACCAGTCAATTCCGGCAACGTATAAAGGGTTTAATGTCTCTTCTTTATTTTCAGCTTCCAGAGCAAAAGATGAGCCACAGGGAAAAATAAAACTGAAGATAAGGATGAAGTGAATAATTCGTTGGTAGTTTTTGGAGTTTGTCATGATGCTTCTCTAAACAGGTTTTCAATAACGTCTTGATAGTGTTGCTCGGTATTACATTTCTTTATTTTTTTCCATGTTTTCTTCTGAGGAGGGAAGGACATACTCAGGTAGCCCCAGAGCTGTTTCATGCGGCCAAGAAGGTGTGCCTGTCCTGAAAGTAACTCACGGTAACAGGAATACAGGTCGTTGTGGAAATATTGCAACAGCCGGAGTTTGTCCTTTACCTCATTGCCGGCAATCTCACCTGCCAGAAAGGGGTTTGAAAGAACTCCCCGACCAATCATCCATTTATTAATTTCCGGAAACTGGAGCTTGAGCGAATTAAACTCATCCAGCGTCGTAATATCACCATTATACACTATGGAGTGCTTGCTTGCTTTCAGGCACCTGGCAAAGCTCTTCTTGTCGGATATTCCCTTGTATAGCTGTTTTCCTAAGCGTCCATGGATAATAATTTCAGAAAGTGGATAGCTATCCAGGCTTGGCAGAAGAGCAAGTAACTCATCCGGGCTTTCAAGTCCCAACCGGGTTTTTATGGAGAGTTGCAGGGGGAGTTTCGGCATCACCCGATCAAGAAATAAGAGGATTTCATCCGGATAAGGTAATAATCCGGATCCTCGTTTTTTCCTGGTTACCATGGGTGCCGGACAACCAAGATTCCAGTTGATCTCTTTGTAGCCTAAATCGTGTAAACGATGAGCCAGAAAAAGAAAATCATCCGCATCCGTATGCAGGAGCTGGGGTGTTACAGGAAGGCTTCTGTTTGCTTCCGGTAAAAGATCTTTTAACTGCTTGGGCTGATATTGAGAGCTGCGCTGGGGGTTGATAAACGGAGCCAGTGCACTATCAAATCCCGGGAAATACTTATTGAAAAGAGTGCGGAAATGACAGTCAGTAACACCCCGAATGGGTGCAAGAATAAGTGTAGGCGCTGGCATTGTGTTATTTTTCGGCAGCAGCGAGCAGCCATTCGGTTAATTGCACGGGTGTCGGGTGGATTCCGGATATTTTTACCTGTCCGTTAATCATCAGTGCCGGTGTTGCCAATATCCCGTGTCTGCCAATTTCGTCTGGATCATGAACCATATCAATATCTGCAGCCACATTGGCTTTCATCATGGCATCGATCACTGCATCTCTCAGACTATTGCAGGTGATACAGCCTGTACCAAATATGCGGATGACCAGGTCTTCGTCTTCTTCCGTTTCCATGCCTTGCAGCTTTTTGTATTCCCGCAGTAGTGCTGTTTTGTATTTATCTGCCATGCCTGCAGGGATGTAGTTTTTGGCCTTAACAGTTTTAAACAGATATTCGGGAGCATCAATAATGCTCATTTTGTCAGCAAGTGCCTTGTTAAGAGCAATGTCCAGACCGATTAAACCTATACTGGCTTTACCGATTTTCAACATGCGCTGGGTTGGAGTGTCCATGAAATAGCGTTTTGTGGTTTTGGATTTGGATGGTAAGGTGTAACAGTCGGTGACCACTATAATGCAGGTGCTCTGAAAAGAAAAGAATAAGAGAATGAAAATGATTCACAAAAATTTTGAAGTTTTACGAGAGCACAGAACTGATTATCCTCCTCTCCTTTTTACGGCTCTTGAACGTGTCTCTGTAACTCTTGCAAGAGAAATGTTTCTGGTAGGCGGGACAGTGCGTGACTGGTTACTACAGATCTTTCCCAACGATCTTGATTTTACAGTGGATTGTGACGCTGTGCGTTGCTGTCGTGCATTAATCCATGAGCTGGATGGAGGGACTTTTGTGCCTCTTGGAGCAGCTGAAGAAGATGCCGGGCGTGTGGTGTGGAAAGGCTTGACCATCGATTTTTCAAGGTTTCGTGAAGGCGCAACGACCATTGAAGAAGATTTACGTTTACGGGATTTTACCTTAAACAGCATGGGAATCAGTTTAGCATCTTTTCTGGATGAGACAAAAAAACTTACACTTATTGACCCGTTAAAAGGTTTGAACGATCTTCAAAACGGAATTCTTCGGGCATGCCCTAATGCTTTTACCAGTGACCCGTTGCGGATGCTTCGTGGCTACAGGTTGTGGGCACGGTTTGGTTTTGTTTGCGAACCTGAAACGCTTGCAGCAATACAAACAAATACTGCTCTGTTGTCAAAGGTTTCAACAGAACGAGTAAGCTACGAAATGGATCTTATTATGGCTTCAAACAGAAGCCATGAAGTGATTGCTGCAATGGCTGAGTCCACGCTTCTTTTTCAGGTAATTACGGAACTTTCTGATGGAGTGGGCTTGAGTCAGCCCGAATCTCACCATCTGGATGTTTTTGGCCACAGCCTGTCGGCTCTTGAGAATATGGAGAAAATCCTGGAGAACCCTGCAGCATACTATCCGGAATGTGCCGAACTGTTTACAGAATACTTGTCACAACCTTCCATCACAGAAATTCTTAAATGGGGAGCACTTCTCCATGATCTGGGCAAACCTGTAACCCGAAAAATCCGGGAAGAAAAAGGCGGTCGTATAACCTTTTATAATCATGATGAAGTGGGACGCAAACTTGTACAAAAACTAGGTCGCAGATTGCGCTGGTCAAATGAAAAGCGGGAACGTGTTGCAGCTCTTACAGGTATGCACATGCACCCTTTTCATCTTTGCAATGTCCGTCGTAAACAGGGGCTCAGTAAAAAAGCGTGTCTTAAGCTGGCTAAACGGGCAGGGGAAGATTTGATCGGGCTGTTTTTACTTTCCATGGCCGACTCCCTTGCCGGAAAAGGGACTACAAAGCCGGAAGCCATGGAGGAAGAGCTAAGTGAGTTGCTTTGTGAAGTCCTGGAAACATATACAAAAGATATAGAACCAGCCCTGTCTGGTCCTCGTTTGCTGACTGGAAAAGATCTTATCGAGAGCTTCGCGTTACAACCCGGACCTTTCTTTTCACAACTGCTGGAAGCGTTACAGGAAGCGCAGGTAGAAGGCGAGGTAAGCACGCATGAAGAAGCATTGCAATGGGTCGGTGCCAGATTGGACGCTGACGATGGCCATGAGTCACCTTAAGTTAACCCCCTTTTCATTCTTGTCAAAGAGTAGCAAATACGCTAAAACAGTGGGGGAAACCGGTGCTCTATTTTCTCCTCAGATATTTTGAATTATAATGCGAACAATAAAAGACTTTTATTATAAAAAAGCCAAGAAGGATAAATATCCGGCACGCTCTGTGTATAAGCTTGAAGAGGCGTTAAATAAACATAAGTTTATCAAGCGTGGTGATTCTGTGCTTGATCTTGGCTGTTGTCCGGGAAGCTGGTCTTTATATGCCTCTGAAGTCGTGGGTGAGAAGGGGATTGTGGTTGGTGCTGATGTACAGGAAGTGACGGCAACACCTCGACCCGGCGGTTCAGAAATTATCTGGCTCAGACAGAATATTATGAAACCCGAATTCCTGGAAGAAGTTCGTAAAATACGACCTTCTTTTAAGGTGCTTATCTCAGACCTTGCACCTCGCACTACAGGAAATCGCTGGACTGATCATCAAAAATCCATGCGTCTTATTCGTGAGACTCTGGCTCTTGCCGGAAAATTGCTGAACCGCAATGGTCACTTTTACTGCAAGGCGTTTCAGGGTGAAGACTTTCCTGAATTTGTGAAAGAAGTAAAAGAGAAATTTACTAAAGTTAAAATAATTAAACCCAAAAGTTCCAGAGTTGAAAGCCGTGAGGTTTTTGTGCT
>JAOZLM010000175.1 GCA_029934815.1 Desulfocapsa sp.
AATGGGGAAATATAAAGAGATCCCTCATGACTGAGATGGTTCTCATCATAGTACAAAATTGTTTCGTTTTCACCAAACAGAGAGTTGACATAAAGGCTCGGATTAAAATAATAGACTGACTCTAAACTATCAGCCAGTTCCTGAAAAAATTCTCTCCCGATACGAAGCCTGTTTACACTAAATGTTTCATCGATATCACAGGAATCAGTCTCTTTATATGGCAGGGAGAGCAACGTCACGTTACGGCTCAAACATTTTTTTGGCGGCTCCTTCAATCTGGGAGCCTGTCCGAGAATAACCACTTTCTTACCACTTTTCTGCAAGGTACGGATGGTACGTGCAAATGACTCTTTCAGGATATCCTCTGCCGTTTTCGATTCTGTTACGAGCTTCTTTCCTTTTTTACTCAAGAACATGGCTGGGTTTGCAAAATAAAATCCCTGACGTATGGAAATAAATACAACTTTTGTTTCAGGATTTTGTAGAATCTCTTCAATCCGCTGATTATTCTTTTTGGTACAGCTCTGGTACATGCCCTGTAGCCCCTTTTTCCCTTCCGAACCAATACCATGATAAAGAAGAGGCGGACATGCAGGTTGCGCGAATACTCCAAAACTATAACCGCGTTTTTCACTCCATTTCTGCACTGGAAATGCATAATAGCCGGCGTGAGAATCTCCAAGTAAGACAACATTCTGTTGTACTGATGTAGAAAATTGATCCATCTCGGTCATTGCCGTTGCAGATAATAGAAACTCTGTATTTTTTCCGCCTGCAAAACGCCAGGAGGAGTAATTTGAATAGTGTAATCTGAGGGCCAACAACAAGGTCAGCACAATAGTAATCAACCCTGCTGTCAAAATTGCCCTGTTTGTTTTATTCTCTTTTAGTAAGCACGCATATAAAGCAAATAACAGAAGCAGAAAGGTGAAACATGCAAATAGCAGAATATAATCAGACTTATTTGAAGGCGGCGGGCTGGCAAGTGAGAAATAAGGATCAATGCCACTGCTTTCCACCATTATTCCATTTTGAAAACTGATTGACTTTATATCTGGAGAGGGCCAGCTGATATTATTGAACAACGCTTCAAGATCAAGACTCTGTTTCACCTTAAAAAAGCCGCCTGACACTACAATTTTCGTTATCCTGACAGCACCTTCCCCTGTTAAAGGATCTAGTCTGATACTTTTCAGTATGGATAAATCAGGAATCTTGAAATTAAATTGATAACTATTTCCGGAAACTTGATTTTCTGTGTCATACTGAAACGTAACTGAATTCTCAGCGCTAAATGATGCCTTTCCTTCCGGCCAGTACACGGCGATATATTCCTTTAATGGATCGTTAGTAGTGTCCAGTAGTTCTACATCCATGGTCATAGTCGTTACTACTCTGTTTTTTTCAAACCAGACAGTGGAAGCAAATATCCAACTCAGGAACAGAGGAAGTACAATTAAAAATGAAAAATATGAAATAATTTTATGCGATGGAGATGTTAACGCATTCACTCTCCCAAGAAGGTTTACAGGCCATTGAGGGAGTGTGCCATACCTGAGCGGCCTTTCCACCACATAGTAAGACAGAGTTGCCAGCAACAGACTGGAAAAGAAGATTCCGCAACCTAAGACAAGGGTAATCTCAGAACCGGTGATTGTTTTAACAAAAACAATCAGGGGCCAGTGCCATAGATACAGGGAATAGGATATCACTCCAATCGCAACGAAGACTCTCCATGACAGGATTTTAAAGAGAAAACTGTTTCCTGATTGTCCGGTATGCAGCATCAAAACTGTACCCAGAACCGGCAGCAAAGCATACACTCCCGGGAAAAGTGTGGAGCTGTTAACAAATATAAAACCGGCAAGAACCAATCCAAGTCCTGTTGCTGCTAATACGTTATTTAAGGATCTGGATTTAATCTCTGGCATATTGCCGACAACCAGCAAGCCTCCAAGAGCAAGTTCCCAAGCCCTCGAATGCAGCATGTAAAAAGCCACCTTAGGTGAAGTAAGGCAAAGGTATTGGCTGTAAGCGAACGATACAATCGCAAGGCCAAAGAGGATATAGACAATCCCTTTTTTCCAGAAGCGGTAAACGGCCATCAGTAATAGCGGCCAGATCAGATAAAATTGTTCCTCCACACCAAGAGACCAGGTATGAAGTAAAGGAGATGTGATATTTTCCGCATCAAAGTATCCAACCTGCTGCACAAATAGAAAATTTGATGCCTGCAGCACACTGTAGGGTAACTCTTCAAAGAATTGATTATATGCCTCAGGCTCAAAGGCTACAATAACCAGCAGGGCGGAGAACAGTAACACAGTAAAAAGAGCCGGGAATATACGCCTGACTCTACGGGCATAAAAGCGTGACATCGAAAATTTGCCAACACTCAGGCCATCAACAATGATACGGGTGATCAGAAAACCCGAAAGAACAAAAAAGATATCTACCCCGGTAAAACCACCGGGTACTATCTTTTCATTGAGGTGAAATAAAATCACACTCACGACGGCAAGGCATCTCATGCCGTCAATATCTGATCTATACTTCATTCATTACTTCCTTGAGGGAATAATCGTGTTGTAATAAGCAATTGCGTTCCCTCAGGAAAGCAACAATGAAAACATGAAGTGTCTTCACGAAGTCTTTTTCTTTGCAGCACTCCGTTTCTGATACTTTCTTTTTTTGAGAAAAAGCCTGATTTTAATCAACGGGATGGCTAGCTTTGAAGTAAGAAAACCCATCACCAGAATACGAAAAGGTTTGAATTTCCCAGCACGCAGCATGGCGGATGACAAGCGTTCAGTAATGCGCTCTTTCCAGGTCACATCATCTGGCATCTGCCTGTCATAGGATGGAACTTTTCGCCCTGCCCGCTTCCATCTATCCACACGAACAGGTACAAGAGATCCCTTTCGACGTGTCTGCATTTTATGGGTTTTATAACTTGGATCTTTGGTGACATCATGAATAACAAGGTCATTCATTTCGGTTGCATGTTGTAGTACTTCTGCACCAATTCGGGTTCGAACCAAAATCCGGGAGTGTTCCTTAAACTTGTATTCTCCGTTTTCATCACGGGTCCATGCGTCACTGACTGATATATCTGAAAACTCACTGGATCCATCAAGACAGGTCTGACAACGTTCGGGCATGTAGAGTGATGTGAAATAGTTATATGCCCCATCTTTATAGTTGGAATAGTGGAGTGGTTTCACACGTCCATCTTTGAGCACGGCCTGCATCTGTCCGGGCCAGTCACCGCCCCTGAACTTAAAATTCGTAATATCAGATCGCTTGAGCCCTCGAACCATAAGCATTTCAGTGGTCAGATCAGGTTCCAGTGAACCTCCACAAAACAGGCCTATTACAACTGTTATTTTTGATGCAAGTTCCGGATCACATTTTTGCAACTTCCGAAATGCATGTATCTGACAGGGAAGAATTGCTGCCGCGAATTTCCCCGGCCGATCTCGTAACTGTGCCCACAATGCATTAACAGGAATAATAGAATAGCGGGATCCCTGGCTTTCACAAATTTCTTCGTAGGTGCTGGCAATAAAAGGTTCGCCAAGCCACGGTTTTTCGTGATTCATGCGAGTGACAAGACACCCGTCTACCTGACCTGTCTTTAATAAATGATACAGTAGTCCGGTAACGACACCGCCTCCGGCACCGCCTTTTCGAATCGTGTTATCAGTACTGTATCCGACGTAAGTGTTTTCCACCCAGCCGTCAAAACCCTTGTCTATAAAACGTTCCCCAAATACTTGTTCTGCCAGATCTGCGTATTGTATGCTACTGCCGGGACACACGTCGCTGCACAAACCACAGGCAACACATTTCTCTGTGTCCAGCTCAGGGTAGAAGTTTTCACCAACACGTATTGCGGCGCTTGGACAAACACCAGTGCAACTCCCGCATCGTGCACATAATTCTTTACCTTTGAAAAAGACACTAAGAAACGGGGCATCCAAGGTTACAGGATCTTCTGTTAGCGGAACCATCCCTTTACGAGCCATAAAGGCTAGTCCTTTCTGATATCCTGGCGAACGTTCAGGCATCACTTTTTGTCACCAAAACCGGGACGACTACTCTGCCGGACAGCAGGTTTTCCATAAGCAATGGAACCTTCTGCAACGTCTTTATTTACGAGTGAGTGGGCACCAACAATAGATCCCTTACTGATAGTAACACCATCCATAATCATTGTATGTGAGCCTATCCAGACGTCATCTTCTACAATAACTCCACCTTTAGAGATAAATCCCTGCTGAATGATTGGAATATCATTCCGGTCATACGAGTGATTACCACCAGCGCACAAATAGGAATAGGCAGCAATCAGTACATTTTTTCCAACTTCGAGCGTACTGTCAGTTGCAAGAATGCAGTTCGCTCCAATATCACTTCCCTCACCTATTACAATTGATGCATTTCGTGCACGTAAAATAGTGTTACGTGAAATAAGGGTTCCACTTGCAATGATAATTGAGCCATTTTCTCCCCGTGCATCGATAACAACATTATCATCGATGGAAACATTACTACCTATCTCAATTTTCATACCGCCACGAATGGTAACATTACGACCAATGATAAGTTTTTTTCCACAAGAAGTGAGAATAGATGGGTAGAATTTCTGTCGCAACCAATATCCAAGCATACCCGGAAAATTCCCAAGCAAACCGGTGACGAATTCATAACACAACAATGCCCCCATACGTGGCTGACCAATTGCAAGCCGAGCATAATGACGCCATGCGGACTCACTACGATCTTTCAACTGCTGCTGTGTCTGCTGTTGGAATGGTTTTTTCTCAGGCATTATGGTTTGCTCAACACAATGTTATAATGAAGAATAGTAATTTTCTTTGTAATTTCTCTACTACTTATCTGCAGGACAAAGATACCACAGACATTCCTTACAGTAAAACAATTCTCAACAAATGGATATAAACAGAAAAGACGTTGGAAACAAACAGGAGGGAACAACTACAAAATGCAGAATGACTCTGACCGAAGATAAAGCAGAAAACAACGAAAATCAGCAGTCATAATGCTAACAAAACAATGCCATCATGACTGCTGCCTTCTCGTAACTAAAAAACCGCTATTACGTTTCTTATCCTATTATTGCACAGGATTAGAAATTAATGTAACTCTTTCTGGAATAACAACCAGCAGAACCAATTACAGCCATACCACGTCCGGGAACATCAGATTGTTTAACGATAGTAGAACCGCTTACAAAGCGACGCCCATTATTGCTGGTTACTTCTACTGCTGCGCAACCTTCTATAACAACAGTGAATTGTTGGGGATATTTTGACATTGACTTACTATAATACCATGTTGGTCTATTGCCATTATGACGCCCCCAGTAAAGACCCTGCTCGGTACCTGAGGTTGGTTCAGGAGCTGGTTCAGCTACTGCGGTGGGTGTTCCACTTGTTACAGCATGGGCAGGCAATGCACCAAACTCAACAACAGGACTTGTCC
>JAOZLM010000176.1 GCA_029934815.1 Desulfocapsa sp.
TATTACTCAGAACCTGGGCAGGCTCACCGTGAAAGTTGTTCCTTCATCCAGAACAGACTCCACATACAAATCCCCTTTGTGCTGATCGACTATTATAAAGTAAGAGACCGCAAGGCCAAGACCGGTGCCCTCTCCCACTTTTTTGGTTGTGAAAAATGGTTCAAAAATTCGTTTTTGGGTCTCTTCACTCATCCCACAACCAGAATCGATGAATTCAATATTGATAGTATCGTCATCCTGTAAAACATTAATAGTGATTTGTGGTTTGCTTCTATTTGCTTCATCACCTGTGTCTAAGGCCTGGGCAGCATTTTTAATCAGATTTAAGAAAACCTGTTCAACTCCGGTCCTGCTGCAATATATTTCCACATCATGTCGATAATTCCGAATGACATTGTAGTTTTTGAAATCGTACTTCCGTTTTAAATCGTAATCATTTCTGGCAAGCTCAATTACCCGATCAAGCATTTCTGCCAGCACACAGGATTCCATTGCAGAATCATTGTGTCTGGAGAATTGCAGCATATTTTGTACAATTTTTGCTGCCCGCTGACCTGATTCACGTATGCCTG
This sequence comes from Desulfocapsa sp., assembly GCA_029934815.1. Lineage (GTDB taxonomy): Bacteria > Desulfobacterota > Desulfobulbia > Desulfobulbales > Desulfocapsaceae > Desulfocapsa. The sequence goes on from JAOZLM010000176.1 coordinate 573, forward strand.
TGAGCATGGTAAAAATTTGTCGCTCTTCAAGATATTTGGTGAGTGAATCTATCTGAAATCCGCAAGCATTTGCAACTTCAACGTTTTTTTGAAATTCAGGGGACAGTCTTCTTTCAACATTCTGGGCAGCCTGTAAAATACCACCCAGCGGGTTATTAATTTCATGTGCCATGCCGGCACCTAATCCACCGACAGACAACATTTTTTCGGTTTGAACCATTACTTCCTGCAAACGAACCCTTGCTGTTATGTCATCAATTCGTATAACAGCGCCATCAGCGATTGAAGCACTCAAAGGATAAATAGTTACTTCAGCACTCTTCTTTTTGCCAAATGAAGGACATTTTCGCTGACCAAGTGTAACTGTTTCCATATGTGTAATGGCTTTAGCAACATACTTATCAATGTCATGTCCCAATAACGGAAATATATCAGCGACCGGTTTTCCTTTAACACTTTTCTTCTTCAGCTTAGCAAGTGTTGCAGCAGATAAATTCATATTGCTGATACGCCCTTCCCGGTCCACAACAATTAACACAGAAGGCATTGAATCGAGAACATTTTGCAGAAAATCTCTAGTCAGGCTAAGCTCATCAATTGTTTTCTCAATCTTTGTGGCCATACTGTTTACTGCGTTCACTGAAAGATTCAAATCGGCATGTTTAACAGCTTGAAGACGTGTAGAGTAATCTCCTTCTGCTATCTGAAATAATCCCTTATTGAAATGCGCCAGAGGCCGTATCAGAATAAATTCCATAATCGTGTGTATGCCTGCCATCAGAACAACAATCAACAGCAGCCCGACCAGAAGAATGGTGATTAGAGTTTGTCGGCGATGTTTTTCATGAAAATCACTGGAAAGCAGAATACGAACACGCCCCATATAAGAATCGTCTTTATTGACTCTGGCCGCTTTTAATAAACCGTGATCCTTTTGCGCAATGGTATCAAAAACGATTTCCCCTTGTTCATCCTCTACGGAAATTGCAATAACATCGGGGATTCGTAAAAATATTTTACTGATATGCTGCACACTGTCATGATCAATATTATACAACGGGATTGAGAGTATGGATGAAAGTTCTCTGGCCAGGACATCTGCTCTTTTGTGCATCTCAACAGATGCAGAATTTTTAGCATAGACCATATAGCCGGCTGCTGTAACACCGGCAGTGACAAGTATCAGCAGGATAAGCCAGCTTTGCAGATCCCGCACAATATTTTTGTGAAAGAATAATGAATAGTATGTGGTTTTTTTTGGCAAGGTTGACAGATCGCAGCTAATGGATAAGTTGGTAAATACTATGATTTTATGACAAACTATAGCACAAAGTGGATATCATGCACTGCTAAAACGGTAATTTGCCTGATGGATTCGAAGTTTTTCGTATATTATTACTTTCACCTTTGTTCCCCATGGAATATGGTATTTTCCCTGAAACAGTGTTTAAAATTATGCTTATTTAACTGAGACAATACCATTATGAGCTTTTCAGAAGAAAAACTTCTTATATTCGACGGCGCCTGCGGAACAACCCTACAAACAATGGATATTCCTTCAAATGTCTGGGATGGTAATGAAGGGTGTAATGAATACCTTAATCTTACGAGTCCTGAAACCATAATTGAGCTGCACCGGCGGTTTCTTGAAGCCGGAGCCATGGTTATAGAAACCAATACTTTTGGTGCATCTTCAGTGGTACTCTCAGAATATGGCCTTGAAGACAGGGTCAAAGAAATCAATCTTGCAGCCATTGCCAATGCTAAAAAAGCTGCTGATGAATTTAATAGCCCGGAATCACCTCGTTATATAATCGGTTCAATTGGACCAACCACAAAATTACCTATCCTTGGACATATTTCTCCGGAAGATCTTGCGGCCACGGTAACCGAACAGATGGATGCCCTGCTCGACGGTGGAGTTGATGCCCTTATTGTTGAAACCTGCCAGGATCTGCTGCAGATAAAAACTGTCCTTATTGCCTGCTTTGAACTCCTTGAAAAACGTGGCATAGATTTACCGGTACTTGCCTCCGTCACTTTTGAACAGCAGGGAACCATGCTTGTGGGAACTGATATTGCTGCTGTTTGTGCAACTATCGCACCCTTTCCTGTTTTCTCACTTGGTCTTAACTGTGCCACAGGGCCTACTGATATGGAACCGCATATCGACTATTTATGTAAACACTGGGATCGCAGGGTTTCCTGCATTCCCAATCAGGGAATGCCCGAAGTTATCAATGGAAAGACCCACTATCCGTTAACACCTGAAGAATATGGCCAGCACATGCATAATTTTGTCACCAAAAAAGGGGTTTCCATTGTGGGCGGATGTTGCGGAACATCTCCTGAACACACCAGAGGACTGGTGCAGGCTTTACAAGGCGCAACTCCTGCTGAACGCTTAGAGGTGACAAAATGATCCAGGTAGCAAGCCTCTATCAGGCCGTTGACATAAAACAGATTCCAGCGCCCCTAATTATTGGAGAACGTTCCAACCCCACTGGTTCAAAAAAATTCAGAGAACTGCTTATCGCAGGGGATTTTGAAGGATGTTTGCAGGTTGGAATTGATCAGGAAGGTATTGGCGCACACGTTGTAGATTTAAATGCAGCCTGGGCAGGACGAGACGAAGAAGCAGACCTTGTACGCCTTGTGCAGATGTATGGTAAGACCTTAAAAGCGCCTCTTATGATCGATTCCACATCTCCAGTGGCCATTGCTAAAGCACTTGCTGCCTATCCTGGTCGCCCGATTGTAAACTCCATCAACCTGGAGGATGGTGGAGAAAATCTGGATACCATCTGCAAGCTTGTAAAAAAATATGGCTCCTGTGTTGTGGCACTTACCATCGACGAAGATGGTATGGCCATGGACAGTGACAAAAAATTTGAGATCGCAAGCCGAATATATAAACTGGTTACAGAAAAGTATAAAATCAGTGCAGACTCCCTTTTCTTTGATCCGCTCACGTTCACCGTAGGATCAGGTGATGAAAATCTGCTTGACGCAGCTGTACAAACCCTTGATGCCATAAAACGTATAAAGGCAGAACTCCCGGGGTGCCATACCATCCTTGGTCTTTCCAATATCTCCTTTGGACTACCAGTTCCTGCCAGAAAAGTTTTAAATGCAGTTTTTCTCCATGAAGCAGTTGCTGCTGGCCTTGACGCAGTAATCATCGATCCCACCAACTGCATAAACCTTGATACAATTGATAAAGAGGCAACCGCACTCGCAATCAATCTCTTATACAATAAGTCCGAAAGTGATACACAGCCACTGATGGACTACATTCAGTATTTTGACGAGCACGATTTAACTGAAGAAACAAAAGAAGAGGAAGAACTCACACCGGAACAGTTAATCCGTGAACGAATTATGCATGGCAATCAGCAGGATTTACCAGATATCCTGCGTATGCTGCTTGATCGCTATAGTGCTCTTGAGATTGTAAACCAGCACCTTGTTGCCTCCATGCGTGAAGTAGGAGTGCTTTTTGGAGCAGGCGACATGCTGCTCCCCTTTGTTTTACAGTCTGCAGAAGTAATGCGTAAATCTGTTGATTATCTTGAGCCTTACATGGATAAGAGTGATCGCAGTGATGCACCTACCATTTTGCTTGCCACCGTACAGGGTGACGTACATGATATTGGTAAAAATCTGGTAAATATTATCCTTTCAAATAATGGCTACACCGTTATTGATATCGGAATCAAGGTAACGGCCGAAACCATTATTGAAACCGTTAAAAACAATCCGGATATTGATATTATCTGCCTCAGTGGTCTGCTTGTAAAATCCGCTATGATCATGCAGGAAAGCATGGCCAAATACAAAGAAGCAGGACTTGATATCCCCATTCTGTTAGGCGGAGCTGCTCTCACCAGAAAATTTGTTGCCAGCGACTGTGCTCCCAATTATGACGGAGCCGTAGTCTACTGCAGAGATGCATTTACCGGCTTAAAAGCTATTCAGGACTTTGAAAAAGGAGACTTACAGTCAACGACCTGGAAAGAGAAAGACCCGGAAGGAAACACGCCCACAAAGAAAAAGAAATCAGAAATCGAGATCCTGCAATCCATTCCACAAGCACCTTTTAGCGGAAAAAAAATCATTGAAGCAGCCCCGGGTGATTTTTTGGATCTTCTCAATCAGCAGATTCTCTTTCGCGGACGCTGGGGATATAAACGTGGAAAACGCAGTGATGCAGAATATCAGCAGTTACTGGACGAGACAGTGCTCCCGGAATTTAATGCAATCCGTGACCGGGTACTATCCGAAAACCTGTTGAAGCCAAAAATTGTTTATGGCTGGTACCCATGCGAAAGAAAAAATGAAAATCTTGTGGTTGACAGTGACGGCAAGCAATACAACTTCCCCCTCCCAAGACAGAAAAAAGAACCAAATATCAGCCTGGTGGACTACTTTCGTAATAATGAGCAGGGCTCAGACATAGTAGGATTTTTTGTGGTGACTTTAGGGGATGCACCGGGAGAAATCTGCAAAGAACTCTACGATGCAGATAAATACCACGAGTATCTGCTTTTCCACGGATTTTGTGTGGAGACAGCTGAGGCTCTTGCTCAATATACACACAATCGTATGCGTAGTGAGCTCGGTATCGAAACACGTGGCCAGCGATACAGCTTTGGCTATTCCGCCTGTCCGGATCTTGATTTACAGGAGCCTTTATTTTCACTTTTACAGGCGAAAGATATCGGAGTGGAGCTCAGTTCATCCATGGAGATGGTGCCGGAATTAAGTGTTTCTGCCATTGTATTGCATCATCCTCAGGCACACTATTTTTCCGTTTAATTAACAGATTTTTTCTGCAAACATGCATGCAAATGCGCTGCAAGACCAATGGCTCCGAGGAGAAGTAGAGCCATTGG
>JAOZLM010000017.1 GCA_029934815.1 Desulfocapsa sp.
CAAATTAAATAATCACCATAGCACTATAATGTCAAGTATCTTCTATTTCACAGAGAAAATAGCCTAATTTCAGGAGATTTTTCCTGACTCTACTCTTCCATATTGACAACTATGCCATAGAACGATATATTTCACTTCTTTTAAGTAAGACATACACAATATTGTTGTCTGCACAATACGACAACATTTCTGGTAATTTCAACATACGAAAGGACGAGGGTTCATGGGAAAAATGAGAGGCTCCGAAGCCATTATACAATGTCTCCTTGAGGAAGGCGTTAAAACAATCTTTGGTTTTCCTGGAGGTGCAGTAATTGACCTCTATGACGACCTTATGGATTCAGAAGTAAAACATGTTCTTGTTCGTCACGAACAAGGTGCAGTGCACGCAGCTGACGGACTTGCCCGTGTAACCGGTGACGTTGGTGTAGCTCTTCTTACATCAGGCCCTGGTGCAACCAATGGTGTTACTGCCATTGCCACTGCATATATGGATTCCATCCCCATGGTAATCCTTACCGGTCAGGTACCAACTCCTCTTATCGGAAACGATGCATTTCAGGAAGTCGATATTGTAGGTATTACCCGTCCCTGCACAAAGCACAACTATCTTGTAAGCAAAGCGGAAGATCTGGTTCCAACTCTTCGTGAAGCATTTCATATTGCCAAGACCGGTCGTCCCGGTCCTGTTTTAATAGATCTTCCAAAAGATATTGTTGCTACCATGGTAGATTTCACTGAGAAGAAGCCAATTCGTATGCAGAATTATCAGCCTACTTACGAACCCCACATGGGACAGATTGAAAAGGCTTGTAAAGAAATATTAAAAGCAAAGCAGCCAGTCCTCTACGTTGGTGGTGGTGTTATTTTATCCAATGCTGCTGATGAACTGACCGAGCTTGCTCAAAAACTGAACATCCCTGTTACCATGACTCTTATGGGTCTTGGTGCATATCCCGGAAGCGACAAACTTTCCATGGGAATGCTCGGTATGCACGGAAGTTATACAGCCAATATGGCTGTTGCTAAAAGTGATGTGTTAATCGCTGTTGGTGCCAGATTTGATGATCGTGTAACGGGACGCATTGATGCATTTGCACCACATGCCAAAATCATTCACATTGATATTGATCCGACATCTATCAGTAAAAATGTAAAGGTTGATATTCCAATAGTAGCTGATTGCAAATGTTCACTTACTGAAATGAATACCTGGCTCAATAACTGTGGTGAAGATCTTGCTGCTGTTTGCGATTCTCACTCTCCATGGATTGAAACCGTTAATGAGTGGACCAAAAAGCACCCCATGACTTATATCGATGAGGGTGAAACTATTAAACCTCAGTTCGTAGTTGAGAAACTTGACGAACTCACTCATGGTGATGCAATTATCACCACAGAAGTTGGCCAGAACCAAATGTGGGCAGCGCAGTTTTACAAGTTCAACAAACCAAGACGTCTTGTAACATCAGGTGGTCTCGGAACCATGGGTTACGGTCTTCCTGCGGCAATTGGCGCAAAGATGGCATTCCCTGATGCAACTGTGATTGATGTTGCTGGTGACGGATCTATCCAGATGAACATTCAGGAACTTGCAACAGCCAAGCAATATGATTGCCCGGTTCTCATCTGTATTCTCAACAACAACTATCTTGGTATGGTTCGTCAGTGGCAGGAGCTTTTCTATGACAAGCGCTACGCCGCAACTGTTATGGAAGTTACTCCTGATTTCTGCGCCCTTGCCGAAGCTTATGGTGCTGTAGGTATTCTTGCCACCAAAACCAGTGAAGTTGAAGGTGCTATCAAAGAGGCACTTGAACAAGTGAAGACAAAGACCGTCATCCTGGAATTCAAAATTGCCAGAGAAGAAGGCGTGTTCCCAATGGTACCTGCTGGAAAGGCTACCACTGAAATGCTTCTTGTTTAAAGAGGCAAATTCACTTTAAAGCGAACTCGTAAAGGTGCCTTGAAACAGGCACCCTATGATTATATTATTATGCACAGGATAAACCGATGAAACATACGCTTTCAGTTCTTCTTCAAAACAAACCAGGAGTCCTCTCCCGGGTTACTGGTCTTTTCAGTGGCCGGGGCTTTAATATTAAAAGTCTCAGTGTAGCAGAAACTCTCGATTCCAACCTTTCCTGTCTCACTTTGGTTACCACAGGAAATGATGCCATAGTTGAGCAGATTACTAAACAACTTCATAAACTAATTGATGTTATTAAAGTATCTGATATCAGTGAAGGCGAATATGTTGAAAGAGAAATGGCTCTTATTCGAGTTAAAGCTGAAAATACCACTCGTGCGGAAGTACTTCGTGTGATTGATATTTTCCGTGGCAAAGTTGTTGATGTAAGCCCTAAGTCTTATGCTGTTGAAGTAACAGGCTCAGCTACCAAGATCCAGGCCATTGTAGATATTCTGCGTCCCATTGGGATTAAAGAAATTGTACGCACCGGAACCATCGCAATGGCGAGAGCTCCAAAGTAACAGATTTTTGTGCGATTTATTCTCGTACGCTTAGCTTGATCAGAAAAAAGCAGATAACGATTTTATATCGTCATCTGCTTTTGCTGTGTTAGTCAACCCGATGGATTCGTAAAAACTCTTCATCTTCTTCGTTACTGAAAATTTCTTATCCTTTCAACGTACTTTAGTACGCTGAAAGGATAAGAAATTTTTGTGCCTCGAATATGAAGCTTTTTACAAACCATCTTGATTTTGGACATTTTACTAGTCCATGAACTCTATATACTGAATATGTTATTATGACAGAACCAAGAATACCACTGGCTCGTGAAGGCTATCCTTTCATTGCTTTTGCTGCTTTTTTAACACTTATTACCGCTATTCTTGGTGTTGATCTGCTTGCCTGGCCACTATTACTGATTACTACCTTTGTGGTTGCATTCTTTCGTGATCCGGAACGTATGGCTGATGCTCCGGAAGGCAGTTTGATATCGCCTGCTGACGGAAAGGTCATCATCATTGAGGAGCAATTTGATGATATTTTTCTCAAAAAACAGGTTATAAAAGTTTCTATCTTTATGAATGTGTTCAATGTCCATGTTAATCGTATTCCATGTGACGGAAAAGTTTCTGAAATACTGTATAAACCTGGTGAGTTTTACTCTGCTGACAGTGTAAAAGCAGCTCTTCACAATGAACGCTGCTGTGTAAAAATGACCACGAAAGAAGATAAGGAAATAGCATTTGTACAGCTTGCAGGACTTATTGCCAGGCGAATCGTGAACTGGCTTGAGCCAGAAGACAACGTAACACGAGGCAAGCGTTTCGGACTTATCCGTTTTGGTTCACGTGTCGATCTGTACCTGCCGGCAGACGCTACTATTTCAGTAAAGATCGGACAAAAAGTACGTGCCGGAGAAACCGCAATAGCATCTCTGTGATGCATTGATGATCTCCAACGGAGTATGTTATGAGCGACAACACTGAACATCAGGACAATAAATTCTACCCGCTGCCATGTATGTTTACCCTGGCCAGTCTGTTTTGCGGTTTTTATGCTATTATTTCTGCAATAAATTCTGAATTCAGAACTGCTGCTATTGCGATCCTTATTGCATCTATTTTTGATGCGCTCGATGGCAGGGTTGCGAGGATGACACACAGTACCAGTAAGTTTGGTGCAGAGCTTGATTCGCTTTGTGATATGGTTTCCTTTGGTGTCTCTCCAGCCGTTCTTGCTTTTTTATGGGCGCTGCATCCCTATGGACGTTACGGGTGGCTTGCCGCTTTTTTGTATGCTGCAATGACATCGTTACGCCTTGCAAGATTTAATTCTCAGGATATAGAGTCAACCAGCAAAAACTTTGTTGGTTTACCCTGCCCCGCAGCAGCTGCCATGATTTCTGCTTCTGTACTTTTTTGCCATTTTTTAGGAATTATAGGTGAAGTAAAGCACATTTCTCTTCTTTTGCTTGTTTATATTCTTTCGTATCTGATGGTGTCCACCCACACCTATTTCAGTTTTAAAGAAATGCCAACCTTTGCTTTAAAACCGTTTCAACTTCTTATTGGACTGCTCCTTGTTTTCGTATTGGTGGCAGCGGAACCACAGATAATGATTTTCACACTTTTCCTCATTTACCTTGCTTCCGGGCCAGTCTATGGACTTGTGAGAAAAGTTAGGACAAAAAAGAAACTGGCTCTTCCGTTAAAGGAAAAAGAACAGTAAGCCATTTATTTAATATTTTAAAAATGTAAGGAATTACCATGAGTGAAAATAGAAAATTTAATGTAGCTATTGCCGGTGCCACCGGAGCTGTGGGTGGCGCCATGCTCGACGTACTTAAACGGCGAAATTTCCCTATAAACGAACTCAGGCTTCTTGCTTCTGAACGTTCCGTTGGTAAGAAAATAGAATTCAATGGCGAAGAGATCGCTGTTCAACTCCTCTCTAAAGATGCTTTTGAAGGAATTGACATTGCTCTTTTTTCCGCAGGAGCTACCCGCTCTCTTGACTTTGCTCCTGCTGCTGCAAAAGCCGGTGCCGTCGTTGTTGACAACTCCAGTGCCTACCGCATGGATCCGGAAATTCCGTTAGTAGTACCCGAGGTCAATCCACAGGCAATTGCAGAATTAAAAAATCATGGCATCATTGCCAATCCGAACTGTTCAACTATCCAGATGATGGTTGCCCTGAAACCAATTCTTGATAAAGTTGGTATTAAACGTCTGGTTATCTCAACCTATCAGGCTGTTTCAGGATCTGGTGCAGAAGCTATTGCAGAACTTGATGCTCAGGTAAAAGATTATGCAGCCGGAAATAAAATGAAAGCATCTGTATATCCGCACCAGATTGCTTTCAACTGTTTACCTCACATAGACACGTTCCTTGAAAATGGGTATACCAAGGAAGAGATGAAAATGGTTAATGAGACCCGTAAAATATTTGGGGATGATTCCATTGCGATTACGGCAACTGCTGTTAGGGTACCTGTTTTTTATGGCCACTCTGAATCAGTCAATATTGAGACAAAAGAAAAAATAAGTGTAGCTGAGGTCAAAGCACTGCTTGCAGATGCCCCCGGTGTAAAACTCACTGATGATTTATCGAATAACGAATATCCATTAGCCACAGACTGTGCCGGTGAATTTGATACTTTTGTCGGCCGTATTCGCGAGGATGAATCCATTGAAAATGGAATCAATATGTGGATCGTATCCGATAATATTTTAAAAGGTGCTGCCCTTAATACAGTTCAAATTGCTGAAGTTGTTATTCGAGACTACAAATAATTGCGAATAATCAGCGGACAGGCACGCGGAAGAAAACTATACACTCCTGGAAATAATTCCGGAATACGCCCTACTTCTGACCGGGCACGTGAGGCGTTGTTTAGTATTCTTGGACAGAGAGTACAGGAGGCCTGCGTACTCGACTTATACTCAGGAACTGGCGCACTTGGTATTGAAGCGTTAAGTCGAGGGGCTAAAGAAGTATTGTTTATTGATAATTCGCATGCTGCACTTGAACTCACCAAAAAAAATTGTGAGTTATGTAATGGAAAGAATCAGACTTCAAAAGAGAACAGATCACTAATAGTTAAACATGATTTGCGTCGAGGCATTACTATATCCCCTGAAATGCTCAGAAACTGCACCAGGGGATTTGATCTTATTTTTTTAGATCCGCCATACGGTAAGGGACTTGCCGAAAAAACCCTTCAGGATATTGACGCAAGTGAGTTGTGTAACAAGGATTCTATGATCATAGCGGAAGAGGCTTCGGGCGTCACACTCCCTGATAGCTTTCCGACACAACTGACGCTTCACAATAAGCGACGATACGGTGACACCAGTTTTTGGTTTTATTTTTGTGAGAGCAGAGAACCAGATTCCATTTAAACTTTTTTATACTTATGTCTACCAACCAAGATACCCATAAAAGAAAAAGCCTTGCTATCTACCCCGGCACCTTTGATCCTATCACAATGGGCCATTTGGATATCATCGACCGGGCGTTAAACTTATTCGATAAAGTTATCGTAGCCATTGCGATAAACCCCGGGAAGAAACCTCTGTTCACTCTGGAAGAACGGATAAGCATGATAAAAAAATGCTTTCCGACGGACTATTCACGCATTGAGGTTGATACTGTCTCCGGGCTTCTGGTGCAATACGCAGCAGAAAAAAAAGCCACGGCTATTATTCGTGGTTTACGTGCTGTATCTGATTTTGACTATGAGTTTCAGCTCGCATTAATGAATAAAAAACTGGAACGGGAAGTTGATACTATTTTCCTAATGCCCGGTTTTCGTTGGATCTACATTAGTTCATCCATTATTAAAGATGCTGCAAGACATGGTGGAGATGTTTGTGAACTTGTCCCCGCCCATGTTAACCAGGCACTCCTGGATATTTTTAAGGATAAATAACAGCTGTTTTCTTTCTATAATGCCATCGTCCTGTAAATCATCGATATCACCTTCAAAACGGAAATTTCTTCTAACCTTTGCAAGCTTAGCTGCGCTCTATCCCATTATTCGTTTTCTTGGTTTTAACGTTCCCAAAAAGCCTCGCATCGTAGAAATCACAAAAGTTCTGGCTGCCGGTGAATTTCATATTGCATCAGACTTTATGCTCTTTGATGACGGAACAGATGCATGGGCGATTTCAAGACGTTGTACCCATCTTGGCTGTACAGTTAACTATCATGAAAAAGAAAAAATTGTTGAATGCCCCTGCCATCAGAGCAGATTTACTGCGACAGGCAAGGTTTTGCATGGCCCGGCCAAAAAGAACCTTGCCAGCTATAAGGTAGAAAAATTAGATGCTGGTGGCTATATTGTCACGATCTGAATCAGAAGATAATAAACCGGAAGCACAAACCAACACCGGTGCATTTGCAAGCTTTAAGGTGATTCGCTGGGGGGAATATTCTCTTCTTGCTCTCTATATTTCCGTATTGTCCGGGGTGATAGTTGCTTTACAGTATGATCCTTCCACACCATTCTATTCCGTATCAACCATGGATCTTCTGGTACCCTTTGGAGCGTATTTCAGGTCCCTTCACTTTTACTCAAGCCAGTTTTTCTTTCTCTTCTCAATATGCCATCTTATTGGGATTTTTGAAGAGACAGAGAATTTTTCACGTAAACAGTGGGCACTATTGTCTTTAAGTATCCCGGTTGCACTCCTCGTTTTATTCACAGGATACGTATTAAGAGCTGATTCTACAGGGTTTTCGGCCGGTATGATCGCAGAAGCTATTATTCTTGATATTCCATGGATCGGACAAAATCTAAACGATATACTTTTCTCCATATCAGACAATGGAATGAAGCGGATCTATGTAAATCACATTATTGCATTTGGCCTGTTATGGGGATGGATGGTTTGGGGACATGTCAAAAAATACAGGATCTCTTTTGAGCGAAATGTTTTAATTACTATCAGTATACTGCTCTTTTCAGTCTTTATTATGGCACCCTTTGAACCAGACCACCTTGGTGTCACTCACATTGCAGGCCCCTGGTTTTTCCTCGGCCTGCAGGAACTGCTTCGGTATATGCCTCCCCTGCTTGCCGGCATAATCTTTCCGCTTATTCTTCTAATAGCCCTTTTCTTCCTGCAAAAGAAAAATGATTCGTATCGCTTATGTTTGTTCGTAATTGCAGTCTGGCTACTTTGCTATACCGTACTAACGGTTATAGCATTAAATAGGTAGAACCTGGCTGCGAATTCATTTTTCATAATACAATCTGATTACCAATGAAGATCAGCTACCGCCTCAGTCATTCCGGACTCGGAGTCTTCGCTTACTTGATCCGGAATCTCATCAGAACTAGCTGTTTTCACAAGATTCCGGATCAGGTCCGGAATGACGGAATCGCAGAAATCTAACAAAACTGAGGTTCGATGGTAATTAGGTAAAAAAAAAGCCTGCTAAACAATATTTAGCAGGCTTTTTTAAAAGTAAGTAATATCATTCAGGATATAACACCTGGAATGCAACTTAGATTAAACTAACTATTCTACAATATCGGTTTAGTTCTTATCCGCCAACTCCTTACGAAGACTACCAATCTCTTCTACGAACAGTTTTCTGATATCCGCCAACTCTTTTTGCACAAACGATGCAAGCTGCTCATCTTCGCCCTTCAGAGTATAACTACTGGCCTCAGCGTGCTCCTCAGTCTTTTCTTCGATCTCAGCAATTTCGGCATTTTCTTCTATTATCTCTTCAGGCTCAACAGCTTGTACTGCTTCATCTTTAGCCCGAAGCAATAACGTCTGACTGGTACATGTGAACAATTTCTCATGAACCACATCGCGAGAGACATCACTTGAATCGCTCATTTCCAATCCTGAGACAATCTCTTTCAGTAAACTAAAACTTTTAACATCGTTTCTGTTCTTATCTACAAATTGTGAAACTGTGGACAGAACCTGCAGGAATGTTTTATCAGAATAGCTGGTGTCTTTCGAGCTTCTCAGCTTATTGACTTCTGTCAACAGATCCTGAATACCATCATCACTTACATTATCCTGAATAGCAGTAACTAAAATACCAAGAGATTCATATCTGCCTGTATCAAGCACTTCTTCAGCAGCTGTAAACTCTACTAATTCTTCTTCAGTATCTTTACTTTCAGTATCAGCATCAAACAAAACTGAATCATCAAATTCTTCACCTGGAAGCAGATCCAACTCTACAGCATCATCGACTGCTTCGAAGATTACCTCTTCGTCTTCTTTGGCTGCATTCGTTTCTGTAAAATCTTCAGGCTCTGTTTTCTGGGTTGCACTTATTGCAGCACCAGCTACAGCAGCAACAGCAGCTACAGCAGCTACAGGCGCAGCAATCTCGCCAGGAATTGCAAACTCAATCTCTTCTTCAATTTGTTCGAGTTCTACAACTTCTTCAGGAACAGATACTGCTTCTTCACCAGGAACTGTGAATTCAATTTCATCATATTCTTCTACATCTTCCGTCTCTACTTCAAAGGCAATTTCTTCTGCATCATCAGCATACCCTAGTGACTCATCAGCAGGTTCGTCAACATCATCAAAAAAGTCAATGACTTCTTCAACAGCTGTTTCAGCTTCATCTTCACTTTCAACAACTGGTACTTCAGCAAAAGCTGGCTCAACTATTGGAGATTCAGCTTCATCTTCTTCAGCTTCAAATGATTCTTCAATTACTGGTACCTCAACATCTTCACTTTCTGAATCGTCAAAACTTGCGGTATCATCATCGAGAAAGGTTAAACTAGCAGCCGTTTCACTCTCATCACTATCAGTATCTTCAGTTAAAATGTCTTCTTCACTGTCAAACAAAGCAGGTGCTGGCTCATCATCGATAGAGGTAAGACTACTAGCATCCGTGTCACTCTCAGATTCTTTATCCTCTGGGAGTATTTCTTCAGCTTCATCATCTATATCATCATCAAGAAAAGACAAGCCATCTGCAACTAATGCCTCTTCATTCTCATCACTATCAGTCTCTTCAGTTAAAATGTCTTCTTCACTGTCAAACAAGGCAGGTGCAAGATCATCATCGGGAAAGGTAAGACTAGTATCTGTCTCGCTCTCAGGTACTTTATCCTCTGGGAGTATTTCTTCAGATTTATCATCTATATCATCATCAAGAAAAGACAAGCCATCTTCAACTAATGCCTCTTCACTCTCATCACTATCAGTATCTTCAGTTAAAATGTCTTCTTCACTGTCAAACAAAGCAGCGACAGGCTCATCATCGAAGATAATTGGATCCTCAACCGTTGTTTCATTCTCGGCTTCGTCCTCGCCTTCAATCTCTTCTGCTTTTTCAAGGGCTTGTTCGGTTACTTCTGAATCCTCTAATATTTCCTGTTCGTCAGTACCATCGTTATCGTCATCTGCCCCGGGGCCTTCTTCATCAAACTCACTAAGAGCAGCGATTATTCCATCGTTAACGTCGCTATCATTTTCACTTTCAATTTCTGTTTCTGTTTCCGTTTCCTGTTGTTCAGATATCACTCCTGCAGTTTCAGAAACCCATCCCTCAGAAGACAAAGCGACTTCATCGTCAAAGAAAGAGCCAAGTCTGTCTTCTATTGCTTCGGTGTCTGTCTGATCAAACCCTGAAGACATGGTATCAGCGTTAAACCCACTTGCATCTGCAGCACCGGACAACGCCGGTGCAAGTTCCTCACCCTCCATGGGGAGAGATTCCTCGCCTGACTCATCATCAGCTTCAGTCTCTACATCAACACCCTGCAATACTTCTTCAGTTTTCGGAACGTCTTCAACTGCTTCTTCACCGGTGAGATCACTTACAGGCTTCTCAGTATCTTCGAGTGTGAATTCGTCATCCTCATCGATATCATCTCCAACTATTGCCTCTACCGCTTTTGTCGGAGCAGCAACTGAGAGATCGTCAGCAATTTTTTCTACACTAAAACTGGAATCTTCATCAACATCAGTTAGAGCAGGAGCAATACCGCCATCCTCGTATGGAAGTGCATCTTCACCTGAATCATCATCAGCCTCAGTTTCTACATTAACCCCGGCTAGCGCCTCTGTTTCTTCGCTATCCTGATATGATGTACTTTCTTCCAAGTCATCCTCTCCAAAGACAGAAGAGAGACGAGACGTGACATCAGCGGCGACAACAGAATCATCAGCTGACGCTTCAACTTCAGCCTCCGGAACAGATTCATCGGCGGATAAAGATGCTGGTGAGTCAGATAAGGCGGCGGGAGATTCAGGAGAGCTTTCAGCAGGTACAGTTGCCGGACTTTCCTTCTCTTTAGAAATTTCTTCTTTAAAGGCTTTAAATTTAGATACTTCTGAGAGAAGTAGCTTTTTCTCATCAGCTGCGGATAACTCATCGCCACTTATTGTCTCAAGGGATGCATAAAAAGAATGGAGAAGGGAGAAAACTCCGGAGTTGGACTGACTTCGTTTTTTATTTATATAGGAGCTAAGCGCCCCAATTCCCTGGAGTAATATGAGCTTGGCTTTACTTTGACTAAAAACAGATTCAAGACGTTTAACTTCACTCCCAAGTTTCCCGATTTCGCGCTCATTAATTTCCCAATCTATACCGAGAACCAGAGCTTTTAATGTTTTCAGTTCAAACACATCAGCTGGGCCCTGACTGCCCCCGGCTACCGGTGCCGCTTCTTCATTGGCAACTGTTACTGTGGCAGGTCTGGATGGCGCAGAACTCTCAGTCGGTTTTCCTATCTGAGACTTTAATTGATCAAACTTTTTCACATCAGCAAGCAGCAGTTGTTTTATCTCATCCTCACTCATGCTGTCTGCATTGGTGACAATTTTTTCAAGGTTATGATAAAAAGTGATTAATAATTTGATGGAATTTGGATGGGCGCCTGCTTTCTCTTTGTAAATATATTTACCAATTTTACTCAAGCCCTGGACATACACCTGCTTAATCTTATCGTTTGACCAAATTTCACCAAGGTCATGCAATTCATCATCAAGCTGCTGCAGGATATCGTCATTAATTTCCCAGTCAATAGAGAGGATAATTGTTTTTAGACGGGCAATGGGAGAATTATCATCTCCACCTAGCCCTAAAAGATCTATTGAGTCGCTAACAAAGGAGCTATCCCCATCCATCCCCATGGTCAAATCATCTTCAAATTGATTTCCGCTCTGCTGTGTCACAGTTCACTTCCCTAGAGTAATTTTTTCTGTATTGAGACAACCGTTGATGAAATGATCTTTTTCAAGGTTGCAGCAACATTGTATCCTGTGATTGCACTGGCTTCAAAATCCGGAACTTGCAAACGACTATTCAGATCTTTCCGCAGTACCGATGTAGGCAGGATAGGAACACCATGATCTTTGAGATCAACTTTATTGTACTGAATCACCAGAGGCAGCTTGAAAATTGATTCTTTATAAGCCTGCAGATTTTCGTGAAGCTGGTTAAGTGATCTGATGTTTTTCTCACGTTGCTTTTCCATGGCATCTGCCACAAAAACCACCCCGTCTACACCTTTCAAAACAAGTTTCCTGGTGGCATTGTATTTAACCTGGCCCGGAACGGTATAGAGTTGGATTTTGATGTCATACCCTTTTATCTGGCCCATATCAAAAGGAAGAAAATCAAAGAAGAGTGTACGATCTCCATGGGTCTTCAGGCTGACCATTTCAGACTGAATCTGATCCCTGAATTTACGATTGACGTATTCAAGGTTAGTGGTTTTCCCACAACGTCCAGGACCATAATAAACAATTTTTACCTGGACTACTTTGTCTTTTAAGTTAATAAAACTCAATGCATTCCCCTCCGGGTTATCAAATCTTGCAAAATGTTTGTGCTTTTACAAAAAATGATCACCCCTGACTGGTATCCCACACGGTTTTGATCTGCTCAATGGCTTCAACAACGTTTAAACGCAGGAATCCAAGGGAGATCTCTTTGCCAAACATGGAAATAAGCAAGAGTTCATCGTCGATTTTACTGAAATGAATATTCGAATCCTGCCCTTTATGGAAAAGCAGTGAAAATTCAGCTTCACCAACCAGTTTAGCCATGGCATCAACGGTGGCGAAGTTACCTGCAGCAAGTGCTGCAAATGAATATACGTCATATTTACTTTCACCATTGTCTTTGGCAGTAATAATATTGCCTGCCATATCAATGATAATGACGCAGTCAACGCCAAGCTTGATGAGCTTGTCTTGCAAAATCGTATCGATCTGCTCAAGTTGCTCCTGACTGACGATTCCATAATTCATGCCACGTACCTCTTCCTTTATTGTGAGTTACTCACCGCAACTCTTCTTAACTGATTCCACCAGCAACAGCCTGGGAATAATAAAACCAATTTATGTCTATTTATTTTTCGTAATACAAAAGATTCATTCCATTAAAACGAATAACTACTAACAGCAAACCTTCTTTAGCTAACTATAACAAACACTAACCGTACTATATCGTTTATCAGTATACGACAGATCAAATATGATATGAAGGTGTTTTTTTATTTTTGTTAAAAAAATCATACTGATAGTGAGAAGCTCTCTTAACCAAAAGCCTGCCCAGAGAAATATCTTACAGTATTTTAGTAACATACGCATCATATTCTAACAATACTTTCAAACCACCCACAGATCAACATGAGAAAATTTATCTACATCAACAAGACCTAAATCAGTAATTTTCAAATGCGGAATGACCGGAAGCGCCAAAAAGCTCATATACATAAAAGGATCATCCACCTGAACACCTAATCTTTTTGCAGCTTCCAATAGTTCAGAAAATGACCTGGCAACCGACTCAGCATCAGCTCCTGACATCAGACCAGCAACATCAAGAATCAGGGTTGCAAGTACTTTTCCGTCAGCAACAACTGCAATGCCACCTTGTTGTTTTGTTATTGTTTTCACAGCAAGCAGCATATCTTCATCGTTAACACCGAGTACCGTAATATTATGCGAATCATGACCTATAGTCGAGGCAAGTGCTCCATGTTTAAGTCCTATTCCCTGAACGAAACCCAGCCCTACGTTCCCCGTACGATGATGACGCTCCACAACTGCTAGTTTAACAATATCTCTTTCAGAATCAGCATGGGCAAAGCCATCTGCTATCTTCATAGTCAATTCGGCTTTTTCTGTTATTAATTCATTTTTAATAATTTTAATAACTCTGGCCTTTTTGCCTTTAGCAGCTATGGCAAAAGATAGATTTTCAATGTCCACATTTACAGATTGATACACTTCCGGATACTTATTTATAGTTTCACTGGCGGTCGTCTTCTCACTGGCTGTTTCCTGCACTATTTGTTTACCAGCTACAAAAACTGATCGTACCTGAATATCCTTCAAATTATCAAAAACAACCAGATTAGCGGTATATCCAGGGGCAATCCCCCCTACACCTTTCAGTCCGAAATAATTCGCAACGTTGATTGTCACCATCCGTATTGCTGTAATAGGATCCAATCCAAGACGAATAGCCTTGCGAAGAATTCTGTCCAAATGCCCTTCAGTTAATAATTCATGCGGGTGACAGTCATCTGTCACCAGTAAAAACCGATTTGCATTTCGAGCTGTAACCGCTGGCAGTAAACTTTTTAAATTTTTTGCCGTTGATCCTTCACGGATAAAAACATACATTCCTGAGCAAATTTTTTCAGTTGCTTCAGCTGCTGTTACACATTCATGATCAGAGCCTATCCCTGCGCCAATATAGGCTTGAAGGTCCTTACCTGAAAGCCCGGGAGCATGCCCATCAATAGGTACAGCTTTTTTCCTGGCAATAGCAAGTTTTGCCATCACTTCCTTATCCTGAAACAGCACTCCTGGAAAATTCATCATTTCAGCAAGGCCAAGTATTTGTGGCTGATCGAGCAGTATGCTAATCGATTGACTATCAAGGGTTGCGCCTGAATTTTCCAGATGTGTTGCCGGAACACAGGAAGGTGCCATGCAATAAATTTTGGTTGCAAGATTTTGAGTATCATCCGTAAAATATTGAATACCTTTAACACCAGCAACATTTGCAATTTCATGGGGATCGCATACAACCGTCGTTGTCCCGTGCCCTATTACAGTATTTGCAAATTGTGCAGGAGTGAGCATTGAACTTTCAATATGAATATGACCTTCCATAAAACCGGGCGCCACGAACGAACCACCACAATCCACTTCTTCAAGACCACTATATTCACCAATGCCTGCAATGTGTTTACCGCATATTGCAATATCCCCCTGTCTGGTATCACCACAAAAGACATCTACGATGGTGCAATTTTTTAAGACAAAGTCAGCTGGTTCCTCACCTCTTGCCTGCCTGATCTGTTTTTCCATTGTTATATTTTTATCCATTTTAAATTTTGATGGATTCGTAAAAACTCTTCATCTTCTTCGTTACTGCAAAATTCAAATCATTGCGACGTACCTTAGTACGCCGAAATGATTTGAATTTTGCGTGTCTCGAATATGAAGTTTTTTACGAATCCATCTTGCATTCCAACTTTTTACGAGCTTGTCAATTATTTCTTATATACAATGGCTGTTCTTCGAACACAAAAGCATTTTTGTACAATTTCAGCATTGCATGAGCAATTTGAATCTGATAGAACATCTTCTCTTACCATGAAAAAGAAAAAAGCCCCCATTCCATCGCTTCAGGCAGGCAGTTATTTAATTGATTCCCACTGTCACCTGGACATGAACAGCTATGAAGATGACCTTGACACGCTGCTCAACAGAGCACAAGCACATGGTGTGCGATCCATTATCTCCATAGGTATTGACGAACAAAGCTCAATTGCTGCCGTTACTCTTGCTCATAAATATCCTTTTGTCAAAGCAACAGTGGGCATACACCCGCACGATGTTGAACAGATAGACGAGGGAAGCTATTCTCGTCTCAAAAAACTTGTTTTGGATAACAGAGAACAAGTCGTTGGATATGGTGAAATTGGGCTTGATTACGTAAAAAACTATTCTCCAAAAGCTATTCAGTTACAAAGTTTTGAAGAGCAGTTATCCCTTGCCAAAGAACTTTCCCTACCGGTCATAATCCACGACAGAGAAGCGCATGAGGATTGTCTGTCACTTTTACAGAATGCCGCTCCGTTTTCTCAAGGTGGAGTTATGCACTGCTTTTCCGGGGATATGAAACTTGCAGAAAAAGTACTTGCACTTGGTTTCTATATTTCCATACCCGGAGTGGTTACGTTTAAAAATGGGCTGGATCTTCAGGAAGTCGCAAGTGCTATTCCCCTTGAATCCATGCTACTCGAAACAGATGGCCCGTTTCTGTCTCCTGTCCCATATCGAGGCAAACGGAACGAACCGGCCTACGTCGCTTACACTGCACATAAAATTGCAGAATTACGTGGTATCAGTATCGAAGAAGTAGCAAAGCAAACAAGTAAAAACACCTTAAATCTCTTTCAGTATTCTCTGGATAATTAACACCATGAGCATCACTACCAATTTGCAAAACATACAAAACGCAATTGCCACAACGGCACATTCCTGCGGACGAGATCCTGCGGATATTAAGTTACTCGCTGTATCGAAACGCCATTCCAAAGAAAGTATTCAGGAAGCCATCGACGCAGGACAATTACACTTTGGTGAAAACTATATCCAGGAAGCGCAGGAGAAATGTATAGCTTTCAAGGACGTTGCATTTCACTTTATAGGGCATGTGCAGAGCAACAAAGCAAAACTGGCTGCTGAATTGTTTAGTATGGTTGAAACCGTGGACAGGTTAAAACTGGCAAAGGTTCTCAATAAACACCTTGAAAAAATCGATAAAGATCTCGATATTTTGATACAGGTAAATATTGGTAAAGATCCAAAGAAATATGGCGTTGATCCCGACGAAACAGCAGCACTTCTGCAAAGCATACAACCTCTTTCAAGAATACGCCCAAAAGGACTGATGACAATGCCGCCATTCTCAACAGATCCTGCTGTAACAAGATCTTACTTTAAGGCCTTACGATTACTCAGTATTGACTGCGCAGATAAAAAATTATTTTACGACAATGAAAACGTAGAACTCTCAATGGGAATGTCCCATGATTTCAAAATTGCCATCGAGGAAGGCTCTACTTCCATTCGTGTTGGTACTGCTATATTTGGAGAACGTCCAAATATCTGATGGCCTCCTAAAAACCTTAATTATGGATGGCTAATTA
>JAOZLM010000018.1 GCA_029934815.1 Desulfocapsa sp.
GATTAAGACGCTACTGAATACTCTACTATTCGATTATCGATTTTTTAAAGATATTATCGTGAGCACAGCTCATCATATATATCTTAACCGATTTATCGGTGGTTATAGCAAGGAGGCCCCACCCGTTCCCATTCCGAACACGGAAGTTAAGCTCTTTTGCGCCGATGGTACTGCATGGGTGACTATGTGGGAGAGTAGGTCACCGCCGATTTCTTTTAAAGGCTTCAATCAGGTTTTCTGGTTGGAGCCTTTTTTTTTGCTTTCTTTCTTCTGGGAAATCGTTACTCAGGCTATTTTAATCTCATTCGACCGCAGGGTTACAGTGACTTACCGACAAATGTCCACGCGACTTTGTCGCTGCGGGATTATTTGTCGGTAAGTCACTGCAACCCTTGCTATTTGCTGGAATCTGTCGTCACCATCTTATTTTGAAACTTCTGTTGTTGGTTTTCGGGCTTTTAAAAACTGGCTATACATCATGCGATGTTATCGCAATGACTGATATGGTTGGGGGGAATAGCAGAATCTGGCAGGCATGCATTTTCTTAGAATACACAGCTCTGGCGCCTCAAAAAACGATATTGCAGCAAGTAATCTACTTTTCAATAAACAAAATCTGCTTTTTGGGAATTGCCAATCGAACTTTCGCATTTTTATTAAGCACAGGTTTGTCACGCTGATGATCTTCCTCTACCAGAAGTTTATTTTTTCCAACTTCGACAGAATAACGGATTGTCGCTCCCATAAACTCCTTTGCTCCAACTGTACCTGTTAGCTCAACAACGTCAGAAAGTTGGGTCTCTGGATTAATTAAGACACTCTGGGGCCGAAAAACCACTGATCCCTGCCCTGATTCCAAGCTGGTATCAATTGGGATGACGACATCAGGGCCTGCCTGTAAAACCGCGTTTCCATTTTTCCGGCTGACTTCTCCTTCGATTAAATTGGTAGTACCAAGAAAATGAGCCACAAATTGATTCACAGGATAATCATATAGATCCATAGGCGACCCAATCTGTTGAATAATACCCATGTCGAGGACAGCCATACGATCAGATATGCTATTTGCCTCTTCCTGATCATGGGTTACAAAAATGGTGGTGAGACCAAGCTTGCGCTGCAGTGCCAGAATATCATTACGCATCTGGACCCGAAGATTAGCATCAAGGTTTGATAATGGCTCGTCCAGCAGCAGAACTCTAGGTCTTACTACAATTGTCCGTGCCAGGGCAACTCGTTGTTGCTGCCCTCCTGAGAGTTGCGCTGGATGACGGTCTGCAAGATGCCCAAGCCCAACCATATCAAGCGCTTCCTCAACTCTTTCTGTTATTTCATTTCTTGGAACTTTTCGTTCTTCAAGTCCAAAAGCAACATTTTTTTGAACACTCATATGAGGCCAGAGCGCATAATTTTGGAAAACCATGCCCACATCACGTTTCCAAGGTGGTAACGAGGCAATATCTTCTCCGTTTATTAAAATTCTACCTTCTGGAATTGGTCCAAAACCTGCGATGGCACGAAGAAGAGTTGATTTACCAGAACCAGAGGGACCCAGAAATGCAAAGAATTCGCCTGGTTCTATACTTAAATTTATTCCCTGGAGAACCTTTGTTGTACCAAAAGAAATGTGAAGATCTTCAATCTGGATACTGACTGGCTGCTGCTGTTTTGTAAGAGTCATGATCATTTTCCGGGTGTGCTAATCTGCATTTTTTTGTTTCGTTCAATGAAATGATGGGCAAGGTATGTGCCAAGAGCCACTACCACAACAGCGACAATTCCTAATGCCGCTCCTGGGCCTCTGCCGGCAGCACTCTGCATATAGACGTAAATACCATATGCCAGCGGTGCATCTGATTCGCTTGTCACCAGCATAAGTGTTGCCGACAACTCCACTGCTGCAGTGGCAAAGCTTGTAACGAACCCAGCAACCATGCCACCTGCCATAAGCGGCACAACAATTTTACGAACGGTTGTAGCTTTATTGGCTCCAAGATTTTCAGAGGCTTCTTCAAGAGATATAGATACTTGTTGAAGAGCCGCAGTACAGGCTCGAAGGGCATATGGCAGCCTTCTCACAGCCAGAGCAATAATAATGATCACCCACCAGCTTGCCAGCGGTTTATCAATAAAGGGCACGTTAAAATCATTAAAGGTACGAAGATAGCCAATACCCAAAACGACACCGGGTACAGCAATTGCACCTGTACCGACATAGTCAAGCCATTTCCTGCCAATTACATCCGTTCGTAAAACGACATAGGCAATTGCAGTACCAAAAGCAACATCAAAAAGTGCGGCAATACCCGCATAGAACATGGTGTTTGTGATAAATTCTCCTGAAGTATTGAAGACTTCCATATAATGCGCTGTGGTAAAGCCGTCCGGTAATACGGCATATGACCAGATCGTACCAAAAGAGAGTAGTGCAAGACCAATATGAGGAGACAATACCAGGATCAAAAGGAGTATTATTACTGCGTAGGCTCCAGCTTTCTCAAAACTTCGCATATCACGCTTAAGCAGACCGCCTGTCCCCTTACCTGCAGTAGTGTAATCTTTTCCCTTGGTCGCAAGTGCTGCTGCCCACAGTGAAAGCAATGAAAAAACTACAAGGATAACCGAGATTACATACCCCATCGGATCTGAAATACCGATGGAGGATATTCGCAAATACGCTTGTGGGGCCAGCATATTGTTCACATTGAGGAGCAGAGGCGTACCAAGGTCGTCAAATGCTTTGAGAAATACCAAAGAAGCACCTGCGAGATACCCAGGCATAGCGAGTGGAAAGACAATGCGACGGAATAGCCTGAAACCACTGGAACCGAGATTCTGTGCAGCTTCTTCAACAGAACGATCGATATTGGCAAGCGCTGCTGAGAGATTGATTAATATAAAAGGAAAATAATGAATCCCCTCAACCAGAATAACACCATTCAGCCCCTCCATAAACGGTATGGTAAAACCGAACCAGTCATCGAGTAGCAGATTCACGGAACCATTGCTGCCAAATAACAACTGCATGGCTACCGCACCGACAAAAGGAGGCATAATAAGCGGCACAATACCAAGAGTTTGAATAAGAAGAGTGCCACCAAAATTGAATCTGCTGGTAAAATAGGCAAGGGGCAAAGCAAAAAGACTAGCCAGCAATACTGACATACCAGCCACATAAAGTGAGTTAAAAAACGACTCCTGAAAGAGCGAAGTCTTGAAAAAATCGATGAAATTAACCAGTGTTAAAGCACCGGTTGCACTATCTTGAAAAGCAACATAGATAACTTTAAAAACGGGTACGACAAGAAAAACCAAGAGGAAAAAAGCTAGAAATGTGGCGACTATATAGGCATTTCGGCTACGTTGCATTCAATTAGTCCAGCAAAGAATAGGTGAACAAAAAAACCGGAGCACGGCTGATGCCCCACTCCGGGTATGTAAAATTCTATTACAGTGATGCTGCTTTCTTTGCCAGGCTCTTAGCTTTGGCATAATTTCCTTTTACAACAGCATCCCACTGTTGCTCTACTTCAGCCTGACGGCCAGTTACTTTGTCAGTAGCTTTCTTACGTTTTTTCTTGAAAATCGCAGCAAACTCTTTATCCATCGATTTTGCTTCATCAATTGGTAATGCAGCTATCAATGCACGAGCCTCTGCAATCATGGCCACAGCTTTTTCATTATTCTTTCCAGCTTGCGCTTTCTCTGCCTCCTGAACCGCTTTAGTTGCTTCACGAAGGTCATCAAGTCTGTATGTAATCATTACATCAAACATCGCATTTACAAGGTTATATCGATCTTTTGATTTGATTACATTAAACTTAACCGCTGCACCAATGGAACTATCTGTAAAGGGGTTTGGGAAATCTTTGGGTGCCTTAGCGTATATCTCAGGCCGTACCGGTAAACGACGAATTTTAGGATTAAACAGCATCTCCTGCCCTTCCTGCGAAAGCAAAAATTCAATAAACGCTGCTGCAGCCTCAGGATGAGGTGCACTTTTAACCATACCAATATTTGCAGGTACCAGAGTTGTTACTGTTGGATAAACAAACTCCACTGGAAATCCTGACCCCATGGAAGAAAGGCCGAAGAAATCGATAACAATACCCACACCAAACTGTCCTGAATTTACGCCATCAGGAACACCAAAGCTTCTCTCAGTAACCGTATGAAAGTTTCCTGCAATCTCTTTCATCATTTTCCAGCCATTATCCCAGCCTTCACCCTGTAAAATTGTTTCCACTGTGAGGTGAGTTGTTCCAGAACGTGATGGAGCTGACATTCCTGTATGCCCATGATAAACAGCTTTAGTGAGATCACTCCACTCTGCTGGCGCTGGTATTTTCTTGGCTTTAAGGTATCTGGTGTTCCACATGATTCCGTATCCGGCACCAGCAAATCCTTTATAAAAACCATCCGGATCATTGATGGGATAAGAGCCGATTATGTCCGGAATCCCAGTGGCCTTCACTTCATATTTTTGTAGGAGTCCATCACCTTTCAGTACTTCAAAAGCATCAGGAGCAGAAGCCCAAAAAAGATCAGCGCTGTTATTCGAAGCAGTTTCCTGGATATATTTTACACCGGCAGTTGTTTTCTTTTTCAGCATTTCGACTTTAACACCCGGGTTTGCTTTTTCAAAAGCCGTTTTAAACGCTGTTGTCAAATCTTTTGGAAAGGACGTAACAACAGTTAATTGTTTTTCAATTGCCTGAGCCGGTAAAGCGAAAAGAGCTACTGCCCCCGCCGTAAGCAAACAGGATTTAAATAGTTTGCCAGATGCTTTCAACGATACCATAATGAATTACTCCTGTATAAAAGAATGAAAATGTGAAGCAAGGGTTACAGATACACCCTTACGTTAAAACTGTCTGTTAAGCAAACAGTAGACTTCAGTCTGATAATTAGTACTACCTAATAGCATATGTATTGTCAAATGGTTAAAAAAAGGATTATCAACACAAATAAAAAATCTTCCATAAGCTATTAGCCTCTATGCATTAGCTAAACGCAACAAAGCCTCTCACACCGAACCGTTGAGAGGCTTTGTTATACTGCAGAGTAACAGGTATAAAGCGTTTTAGGACTACTCCAGATTCTGTTCCTGAACCTGCTGAGGTATTTGCTCTTGAACTGCATCCTGAGGTGTTGTGTATACAGGAATATCAAAAGCATCATTGGCAGGCATTTTTGTACGTTCTTCCCCACCGACAAGTTCTGCCTGAGCAATAAGATTCGGGTCAATGGCGTTCATCTCTTTTTCTACCCTTTCAATATTACCCATTACCTTATCTGTTATTCCAACATCAGGGTATTTCACTAAAATATCAACCAGGTGCCTTCTGGAATCGATAAGCAACTTTTTCTGAGACTCCAGATCCGTAGTTTTTGTAAAACGGATAAAAAGATCAGCCGCCTTTCGTCGTTCTGCTCGTGCTGAGAGCAGTGACGCTTCTCCAATCTTGCTGTCAGCTTTTAGACCATACTCTGAATCAAGCATAGTGGTTAACAGCTCGATTGCCTCGTCGTACTCTCCTTTATCAATGAGCAGGAGTGAATCATTCCAGTCACGCTGCAAGGCTTGCATTTTCTCAATTTTCTTTGTTTCACGATTTACTGCTTCAGCCAGAGTCAGGTCATCACTTTTCTTACGGATTTCGATGAGTTTCTCGCCGCTTAAAATATCTTCCTGAAGGGTTTCCATTTTCAGGAGTGCATCTTGAAAGCGTTCTTCAGCTGCCATTGCATCGATTTCTGCCAGAAATGCAGCAAGCCAGCTATCAGCTTTGATTTTTGCTGATTCACGGATAATATCAATATTGGATGCCACAGCCGAATATGGATAATCGGCGAGGAACTGATCCGCCTGCCATACCAGTTTATAGCCATCACGCTGTGGAGTAAAACCAAGGTAATTCCTTAACAGAGAAGAATATTCTTCAAGCTCTGGACTTCCCGGTTCACTCCGCTCAAGAATGGAGAGTTGGAGAATGCCCCAGCTTTCAATACTTGCAAGATTTTTATAGTCATTTGAAATTTCGTTATACTGTTTTTCGGCTTTCTTATAATCGCCTGATGCTGCATATAAATCAGCAAGCACTCGTCGCAAGGAAAGAATATCAGTTCGCTGATCGTCAGATGCTGACATCTGATCAACAATTTGTTGATACACGTTAGCAGCCTCTGCTTCCTGATGGAGTGCCATCAGAGCATTGCCATAGGAAATTCTGGTGTTAAGGTGAACTCTGTCCAGCTGCTTATCAGGAATCTGCTGCCACACCTGCACAACTTCCTCAAACTCTTCACTACCAGCATAACGCTCAATAAGTGTTTCTATCTGAGGAAGATCTGCTTGTTTTTCACGTTGTGCCCAACCTGCCCCCTCCTCAACGCCACCTTTTAATAAACGCCCACAGCCAGATTCCAAAAAGCTGATATCCCGCTGTTCAAGCAACATAACATCTTCACTGGAAATGGTTTGTGAGGATTCAAAAAAGTCCTGACGAAGCAGAGTTTCCTGGATACGATTATACCCATTAAGAACTTTTTGCAGATCTCTGAAACAGCGAACCATCTCCTCAGATGCAGCTTCATCCAGCTCTACTATTACCGCCTGTTCATCGAGTTCCTTCCAGCGATCTAGTTTTCGACCATATTCAAAAATACGATCTTTTACATATTGCATATCAGGTAATATCTGCTGTGAATTGGTCACACCTGGAAAATCACCAATCTCATTAGCAGCGCCGTAAGATTGCCCTGGAACACTTCCCATCGGTGGCGGCTCCATTACCGGCTTACCGGATACAGCTTCATTTGTCTCAAGCCCCTGTGGCTGCGTCAAGTTCGTATTGCCAGGTGTAACAACACGTTTTTTATCATACGAACATGCACTGAAGAGGAGTGTGCAGCAAATTGCAGCGGTCAGAGTACGGTTTTGAATGTTCATTTTTTCAATGGTATTTTGAGTGAAGGAAATAAATGTTTTCAATTAGCCCCTTACGGACTCTTTTACGGGTTAGTAGAAAAGTACCTTATCAAGATACTAACATTAGAACACAACTACTTATCGGTGTTAGAATAAATATGTTTTAGCACGAAGACATGGAGATATCAAGAAAACGCATCACAAATCAGTTTCAACAAGCTCTTCCTGCTCCCCCCAGAACGGAGCATAAAATCGTTTGGCCTTAAATCGCCCCGACTCATAGGTCTGCCCAAAAGTTGTTATTGATGGTCTTGTTCTGTTCTTCTCGTCAATTTCCACCAAAGGCTTTAGTAAACGACCACCATCTTCTTTATTTACACCTAAATTAATCTGTCCCAGTTCTTCCTGTAACAATGTAAGACCATAAAAGGAGAGATCCACAGGATCGAGTTTAGAACCGTATCCTTTCTCACGCAACAATGTATTTACAAGTGCTGTCCATGTTGGAAGTGCCCCGCTGGATCCTGTAATTTTTGTACTTTTTCTTCGCATGGCATGATTGTTGTCAAAACCAACATAGACCCCCATGGCATAACCGCCTTCAAGCACCATCCCCGTTCCCCCTTTAGAGACACCGGGTAAATAGCCAAAAAAGGATGCATTTGTATAGTTATTTGCTGTTCCGGTTTTTCCAAGCAGCGGGATAACCAGATCCATTGCTGCAGCCGATTCTGCCTCCTCGTCCGGGTTCACGGGCAAACGTGCATTTTTCTGGGCATACCTTCCCGTTCCAAATTTAATTGTGTTTTCAAGAATATGGTTGAGTGCAAGCCGTGGTTCATCCCGTAACACTTTTTCATGTATCACTTTAGACTGATACACCACTTCACCACTTTGTGTTTCTATTCTGTCAAGAACTGTGAGCAGATCACGGGATTCTGTTTTATCGGCCGACAATAATGAAACAGAACCCTGAATAAGCCCCTCATACATTCTCACTGTTTCCAGAAGCGTCACCACATTTGATCCAAGCGGAAAGGACAGTACCGGATCAAGTTTACTGGAGATCCCCATTTGCTGACCAAATGCAATCAGGTACTGTAAACCAACCAGTACCCTGAAATCATGTACCCCTGACAATACATCAAGACTATAGGGAGAAAGTGCTGCCATTCGCTGATATTCCCGCACAACCTGTTTTTCAACAAGACCCAGAGCCGCAGAGCTAATAGAGGAATCCAACAGAACATCTTCCCAGAATTTTTCTTTTACACTGCTTTCCGCATCACGCAAAAAAGAATAGAGCCTGTTACTATCAAGACGCGAGAGATTTTCGTTCATTCCTTTTGGGGTGGTAAATACATATTTTTTTGCAATACGGTCAAAATATAGATCAGCATTATCAATAATAATTGGCAATCCAAAAGGGTTTTCTGCCGGGTCTTCAAGGGATTTTCTATATTCATGCAACTGCTGTTGCCGCAGGACAAGACCAAGGTAGTGGGTTTCCAACAACCGTTTACGTAATAATTGTTCTTTACGTTTGTACGACGTAAGCTCAATATCTGCCAAAATTACATCTACATCCTCGATGTATTTATCAAAATTGAGACCATAGGGAAGATTTTGTAATTGTGTATATTCCACAATTCTGTTTTCAAAAAGAAAGTCAGTTTCAAGATTTTTTACAGCTACGGTATATGCAGCTTCTTTAAGGGTTGAGCGATTTAAAACAATGCCATATTTATCTCTGATTCTTGTTCGGTATAGCGTATAAGGCTCCTGCTTCCCCTTTTTAATTCGGGGGGCAAGTTCAAGGTGCTCTGCAAGATCTCTGAAATCTTCAACCGAAAGACGATCACAAAGATGATACAGGAGCCAGATAGAGGCAAGATTCTCAGAACGGACACCCGCCCAGCTCATGGAAACATGGTCGGCAGTATTTGTATGATCCGGTCTTGGGAAGTACGGCTGGTCCTGGTAAACAAAAACCTCACGTGTGTTTTGCAGAAGATCTGTTGTGTTCCAGCCAAGTTGCAAAGCAGCCGCGTAGAGATATGGTTTAAAAGCCGAACCCATGGTTCTTTTGGCTGCAACGGCCCGGTTATAAAAACGATTTTCTACCCCGCCGGCCATGGCCTTAATCATACCATCCTGCATAATTAAAGCGCCGCCCTGCATTTGCGGAAAACGTTCCAGATCAAGGAGCACTGTTCCGTCAAGATTTACTTTCCTGACACTAACCCACACACGATCACCCTCTTCAAGCTGGTCTGTGAGTAATTCTAAATCTGATTTCTTAACTTCACTCCAACGATTTTTCTTCCATTTCACCAGAGCCTTCAACGATCTTTCCAGGCCCTTGCGATCTATCATGCCATTACTTAGATCACCTTTAAATTTGATAAGCAGCTCAGTGGGTTCCTTTTTCTCTATTGTTCCAAAAAGAAAGGCCTTTTCTGTCTGTTCTCTGTCACCACGATAATTGATGTTACTCAGTTCTTTTTGTACCTCTTCCCGCTCATATCCACGCATTCTGATATCCAGACGGGAAAGTTCATGGCGCAGCCAGTAAAGCGTCTCTTTTTGCAGATCTTTATCCACACTTGTTATCACACGGAGACCGGCAATGGCAAGATTTGAAATACCACTCTCCTCAAGAGCTTGTTTCACGGTATCCGTTGCCACAGCGTCCTTCACCATCTCCATAACATAATCGAGATCGTAACCAACCTGCCCTTCTTTGAATACAACATCGGCATTAATACTATCCTCATATTGCTGTGGGGTAATCAGGCCAAGTTCTTTCATACGTCCCAATACATATCCAATACGAATATTCACCCGGTGACGCACATCTTTTTTTGAAGTTTCAGATTTTCGGATAAACGGATTGTAATAATTGGGACGTTTCACACTGCCAGCAATAAAGGCACTTTCAAGGAGATTCAACGCTTCAACATCTTTATCAAAATAGTATCGGGCAGCAACTCCTAAGCCATGCCCATTCCCCCTGACGTAAAACTGATTGGCATAAAACTCAAATATTTTCTCTTTGGAATAGTGGTGCTCAAGCCGAAGTGCATAAAGAAGTTCTTTGAGTTTTGCCTCATAAGATCTTCCGGAACGTTTGAAGAGATTTTTTGCGGTCTGCTGCGTGAGTGTGCTCCCTCCTTCTACCACTCTGCCGGCTTTGTAATTTCTAACGGCAGCACGGGTAATGGAAAGCAGATCAAATCCGTGATGTTTGAAAAATCGATTATCTTCTGATGCGACCAGAGCATTTACAAAAGTTTTCGGAATTTGCTCATAGTGGACGTATTGCCGATGGGCATCATCAAAAAACACGCCAAGAGGCGTTTCACCATCACTGTAAAGAACAGGACTTTCTTTACCAAGAATTGACTGAATACTGGAAAGTGAAATTTCTTCACCGGGATGAAGCTCAACAAAGTAATAGAGCGTCCCAAAAATCCCCAGGCAGACCAGGACACCCAGTGTCAAGAGGGTAAGTATCAGATATTTTAATATTTTTCTTATCATAAAAAAGCAGTAAAAAATCAAGCGTCAGGAAGATGCACAGAGAAACAGCGCTAAGGAGGCGAAAATAAATGATTATTGCTAACTAAAACCCTTGTTTTCCCTTGCAATTAAACTCTTCATGGAGTTTAAATATACAAATTTATGTAATTGTACTGCTTTCAAGAGTATATCTCAAGGGCACTTTTCTTAATCTGTATAAATATCAGCCGATAAGAAAAGATCCTAACTATGTTTTTTGTGACCTCTGCTACTATGCCTCGAATCTCTCGTTTTTTCCGTATAATCCTTTGTTGTTTCAGCCTTGCCCTGTTGTTGTCATCCTGTGCTCAAAATGATACGGCGTTCCTGTATCCTTTGCCTGATAGCGAAATAGCATCTCCGGTAAGTTCTGTTGTCACGGACCCTGAATTGCTACTTGTCGAAGCAGAGACGGAACAATGTCTGACCGAAGAGCTTGAAACCCTTCGTCATACGGGAACATGGCTCAACGCAGATGTGTCCGACGTACACGACCACGGATATGAAGCGCAATACGATTTTCCCATTGTTATCAATAAGCAGGTGCAGGCCTATCTCGATATTTTCCAGTATCGGCAGAAAAAAACATTCGGCCGCTGGCTGGCACGATCCGGAAAATATGTCCCGATGTTTCAAAAAGAGCTACGCGAAGCAGGGCTTCCTGAAGATCTTGCCTACCTTGCCATGATAGAATCCGGCTTTAACCAGCGTGCTTACTCCCGTGCCCGTGCGGTCGGGCTCTGGCAGTTTATGAAGGGTACTGGAAAAGACTACAACCTGCGTATTGACCGTTATGTGGATGAGCGCCGTCATGCTGAAAAATCTACCAAGGCGGCTGTTGCATTTCTCTCTGACCTCTATGCAAACTTTGGAGACTGGCATCTTGCAGTTGCCGGATACAATGCAGGAGGCGGAAAAATTGGCAGAGGCTTGAAACGATACAAATGTAACGATTTCTGGAGCCTTGCAGAGCATAAATATCTGCGCCTTGAAACCAAACGCTACGTTCCAAAATTGATTGCAGCAATTATAATTGCTAAAAATCCTGAAAAATACGGCTTTGACAATATTGTTTACGAATCACCTTTAGATTATGAAACGCTACGGGTTGGCCCCGGCCTCAGCCTTGATGCGGTGGCACTGCTCAGTGGCAGCAGCTCAAAAGAGATAAAAAGTCTAAACAGAGAACTAACCACTGGCCGTACCCCCTTAAACAAAAAACACTATGACGTTCAGCTTCCTGTTGGCACAAAAGCAATTGCGTCAGCAAATCTTCCTCGCCTGCACCGTGTCGCCACCACCGGATACGGAACCCATATTATAAAAAAAGGAGATACCATCTCCGCGATCTGCAGACGTTATAATATTAACAAAACGACTCTTCTCAAAATCAATAACCTGAGAAGCAGTAAACTTATTGCCGGAAAGCATCTGCGGATCCCACAGGGAAAAGTCCGATACCGTTTACTGGGTGAAGGTGAAGAAGCCCGTCTTGCCAGTAGCGAGTTAATCCTGCATAAAATCAGGCCTGGTGAAACAATTTCCAAAATAGCTGACAAATACAACGTACCGTCTGATCTGATTGTTACATGGAATGGTTTAAAGAGTGTACATAAAATTCGCGCCGGTCAGCAACTTGCATTATACATTGAAGAGGCTGGTGAGAGTGTTGCTGTTTCTGCAAAACCAACTACTCCCAAACAGTCCCGTAAAACAACAGTTGCAGTTACCAATCAAAACAGCAAAGGACTAATTGTTCTTTCCGAACAGAAGAAATTCCTCTCTGAAGAGACAAGCGAAAAAAGTGACACACAGATTAGCTGGTATCGTGTTCAGCGTGGTGACTCCTTGTGGGCCATTGCCAAAAAATTCAATTTGTCGACGCGTCAGTTAAAGGCATGGAACAACTTGAAATCCAATCGTATTAAGCCTGGGATTAAATTAAAAATTAATAATGTCTAGGCTATTTAGCCTGCTCTAATAGAAACATTTCCAGGAGGACGAGTTTGCTCGCCCTCCTTTCTTTTTTTTATAGAAAAAAATATGTCAGATAAAGCATTTCCATCGACCGAATATCCATCGGACGTACATACCATACAGTTCGAGGATAAAACCATCCTCCTCATCGGTACTGCCCACATTTCTCAGGAATCCGTTGAGCTTGTTGAAGAAGTCATTTCAACAGAACAACCAGACGGTGTTTGCCTTGAGCTTGATGACAAGCGTTTTAAAGCACTAACTCAAAAGAAACAATGGCAATCCCTTGATCTCAAACAGATCATCAAGAAAAAACAACTCTCCACCTTGATGATCAACCTGCTTATGGCTTCCTACCAGAAAAAACTAGGCGGCCAGTTAGGGGTACAACCGGGAGCTGAATTACTGCACGCTGCAAAAACAGCTGAGGAAAGTGAGATACCCATAACTCTCATTGATCGTGATGTTCGCATTACTTTGCGTCGTGCATGGAAGTCAACGTCCTTTTTCAAAAAAGGATATCTTCTCACCACTCTCTTCGCTTCTCTTTTTGATTCGACTGAAATCAGTGAAGAAAAACTGGCCGAGATGAAACAAAAAGATGTGCTTTCAGACCTGATGGACGAAATGGGGGCTGCCCTTCCTGATGTAAAAAAAGTTCTGATTGACGAACGTGACATCTATCTTTGTGAAAAAATCAAAAGTACTGAAGGTGAGCAACTTGTTGCTGTCGTTGGTGCTGGCCATGTTGCAGGTATCATAGAGGCTTTCAAAGATGACCACAGCGACGAGCTTGAACAAATAACCACAATTCCCCCGGTATCCTCTGCATGGAAGGTCTTCGGCTGGTCTATTCCTCTGCTTATTATCGGCTCCCTTGTTACCATTGGCCTGCAAAAAGGTGCTGCTGTTGCCGGAGCGAATCTGCTCTACTGGATACTGGCTAACGGTATCCCATGCGCCATTGGTGGCCTGCTTGCTTTTGCTAACCCATTCACAGTGATTGGTGCCTTTGTTGCGGCTCCCATTACCAGCCTCACCCCTGTTATTGGTGCCGGATATGTGGCAGCCTTTATACAGGTAATGCGAACCCCGCCGGTGGTTAAAGAATTTGAAACGGTTGGAGATGATATGGGAAGCCTGACCGGCTGGTGGAAAAACAAACTTTTACGCCTGTTCCTCGTTTTTCTTTTTACAGGACTAGGCTCTTCTGTGGGCACTTATATTGGTGGCTACGAAATTATTACAAACCTTTTCAGCTAAACAATTCGGAATAAATATAATGACTAAAGAAACAGAAATAGAAGCAGGCCCAATACTGAATTCCAAACAAAAGAAATTCCTCAAAGGCCTTGGTCACCCACTGTCACCTGTTGTCTCCGTTGGTAAAGACGGACTGCAGGACAAAATTATAACTGCTACGAACCTGGAACTTGATCGACATGAACTTATTAAAGTGAAAATCGGAAAGAGCAGTTCTGCCTCCAAACAGGAAACAGCAGACTATCTTTTAGAAAACAGTGGCAGCAGCCTTGTACAGATAATTGGCAAGACCATTTTACTCTACAGAAAGAACCCGAAACTCGACAAGGATAAACAGATCAAAATTCCATAATATTTTGAAATTATTACGCATCAGTATAGTTTTTCTCATCCTCATTGGCCTTGGCCTCTGGGGACTGTACGCTCAACGCCTGACACTTACTGAGCGTGTACTTCTTGACAGAATTTCTAAAACAGGATGCACTGGTACTGAGCTGATAATTGACGCTATCAGCTTAAACTCAGTTTCTATCGCCTCATTTCACACTTCCCTCCCCGATGGTCCCTTACAGCAGGTAAACCTTAAAAATCTTATCCTGCAATTCAAACCTGGAGAAGTTCTTAATGGTTCCGTTGAAAAACTTTCAATCGAATCACTTCACCTGCAAGTGGATCCAAAACAAAAGGTCGAATCGAATAAATCAGCACTCCCCTTCGCAACAATCAGACAATATATTCCTCAAGATGTTTCCATTAAAAATGTAACTGTTACAACACCGGATTTGTCTCTGAATATTCCATTACAGCTAAACCTTAAAAACAGAAAAAATATTCCGCTGGCAGTAAACATTGGTTTCAACAGGGATAAAGTTACATTCCAGGAATGGCAGCTTGAAAACGTAAAAGGGGATATTTCTCTTTCTACAGAGGATGGCAAAAGAATAACTATAGAAGATTCATCAATATTTCAATTTAGCAGTGTGGCAAATAAACAATCATCTGCCAGCAACTGCCTCTTCTCGTTTTCTGCTCTATTACAGAAAGATTTAGAAACAGACGGCTGGCAACTTCTTCAATCCAACATACTTGCAAGCACAGAAGGTATTAAACATAACGATATTACTATTCATCCCTCACCTGTCAGCTTTGACGTACAGGGACAAACTCTCCCGCTCCAACTCCATGCAAAACTTCATGGTGACGAATTAAGTATTCAGCAAAAAGAGAAGCATTTCATTTTTCAGGAAATCCAGTCCACTCTGCTGGCAAATGAGAAAGATATAGATCTCAAAGTACAATTTCTTCCAGAAATAGTGCCAGTACTAATTCAAACCAGTATCAAACATAACCTTGCAAAAGGACTCGGAACGGCCAAAGTTTCGACCAGTCAGCCAGTTAATTTACAGGAACAGAACGATTCAGTACAGAAACTCTTACAGAGTGTTAAGCTGCCACTCATCATAAGCGATGGACTCATTAAAGCGACAGGCAACATACAATGGAGTGATGCAAAACTTCAACAAGTTCAGGCATCTTTTAATCTCAGAAATGGTGCAGGAAATTACGGAAAAACACTATTCAACGGTCTTGTTATTCAGCAGGATCTGCAACTTTTCCCAAGTATCAAAACACGTTCCAATGGCTATATTTCAGTCTCTGAGATATTTAATGGAATCACACTCAGCAACCTCTCCCTGCATAACCAGTTACTCGAAAAAGCTGATTCAAAATTCCCCGAACTGCTGATAGAATCAATCCAGACAGAACTTTTCGGTGGTATTATCAGTGGTAGTCAAATTGTAATAGACCCACAAGATCCAGTTATTAACAGCCAAATCCAATTAAACAGAATCGATCTCCAGAAAATCGTAGAACTAAGCAAGGTGAAAGGACTCAATGTCACTGGAATCCTTGACGGCACGATACAGCTAAACGTGAAAAACAACGTTATAACAATTCCAAATGGAGCAATACACAGTAGAGCACCGGGAGGAACCATCAATTATTTTCCACCCGGTGGGAGCGCACATTACTCCACCCTTCCCGCCTATGCGTTAAAAGCACTTGAGGAATTCAATTACTACACTCTTGCAGCAACGCCTACGTATTATGAAGATGGTACACTGAATATTGCAATTCATATGGAAGGACACAGCCCGCCACTGGAAACGGAAAGGCCAGTCCATCTGAACCTGAATACAGAGCAAAATATTCTTTCCCTTCTGGAAAGCCTTCGCTATAGTAATAAAATAACAGACAAACTCGAACAGCAGCTGCAGACTCCCCCCCGATAAATTAACCAAAAGAAATAAGAGGGCTCACTATTATGCGCACAAACTGCTTTATCATCCTACTCTGCATATTCTT
Organism: Desulfocapsa sp.; assembly: GCA_029934815.1. GTDB lineage: Bacteria > Desulfobacterota > Desulfobulbia > Desulfobulbales > Desulfocapsaceae > Desulfocapsa. The sequence goes on from JAOZLM010000018.1 coordinate 16,100, forward strand.
TTTTGCAGGATGTTCCCCCACTGTAAAAGTGGCAGCACCGGATAAACCAATCACCATTAATCTTAATGTTAAAATCGAACATCATATAAAAGTGCAGGTTGAAAAAGACCTTGATGATGTCTTAAGTCAGGATAGCGGCTTATTTTAACCATGCGCTTATAAGGAGAAATTCATGAAAAAAATCATTTACTCACTTATCTTCGGCCTTATTGTACTTACCGGAACAGCCCACGCACTGGATCTTCGTGGTGCAAAAACACAAGGACTGGTTGGAGAAACAGCTACAGGGTATCTTGCTCCAGTAAATACCACCGATCAGGCCGTTAAGAAGCTTGTTGCCGATATAAATTCAAAACGTAAAGCTCATTATCAGGGAATTGCAAAAGACAACAAAACCCCCTTGCAGACTGTTGAGCAACTGGCCGGAAAAAAAGCCATGGCCAAGACACCTGCCGGACAATATATAAACAATGGCTCCGGCTGGAAAAAGAAGTAAGA
>JAOZLM010000177.1 GCA_029934815.1 Desulfocapsa sp.
CGGGATCGAATCCTTGAAGTGGATCCCAACGCAATTGCAGAAGTGATTCAGGCCGGTGAAAAGATAGAAGAAGAACGTTCCTCCTCTCTCTCTTCAAGTCATATTACAATCTGGCAGGATATTTATGATTCGCTCGGCACCGAAGAGTTCAATGCTCTTTACCATGCTCTGCAGCCAATGGAATATGAGACGGGTGAAGTTATAGTCGAACAGGGGGCTATCAGCCCTGAACTTTATTTTATTAATTCCGGTGAAGTACGGTTGAGTTGCTGGCGTGATAAGGATGAGATTTTTCTCAAACGAATCGGTGCCGGAGAAATTATGGGTGCTGGTCCTTTTTTTGATGTATCCGTCTGGACAGTTTCACTCACTTCGCTTAGTAAAACGACAATTCATATTCTTGAGAGAAAGAACTACCTTGAACTGCGTGAGCAGTATCCGGGCATAAAATCCTGTCTGTTGGATTACTGCCATAAAACTGATACTGTTCCAGAGTTGTTACGGATGTCTGGTGAAGACCGCAGACGTTCAGTTCGTTATCCGCTCTCTCTTATTGTAAAACATGCGCTCCTCGACAGATTTGGGAATGCCAGTATGAAGAGTTTTAAAGGTGAGATTGCAGATCTTTCCAGATCCGGGCTTTCCTTTTATATTCGGATTTCCAGAAAAGAAAATGCAAGGCTGATGCTTGGGCGCGGCATAAAAACACTGCTTCCTGTTCCTGGAAAAGAACCCGTTACTATAATAGGGCAGGTTGTGGCTGTAAGGTTTCAGCACTATGGTGAAAGTGACTATTCTGTGCATGTGCAGTTTTCTGAGCCCATTGCCGCCAGTGTCATCAAAAGTGTAGTTGGGTAATTTCCAACTCACTCTGCTACAACTATGATAATAAAAGCGAATGGGGATCCTATTTCCCTAAACTCATGCTCTATCTTCCCCCCATTGGCACTTGCTCCAATGGTTGGTTTGTCTCATTCTGCCCTTCGTCTTCTTGTTGTTGAACTTGGAGGTGCAGGACTCTTTTTTAGCGAGATGCTCTCCGTTGGCAAACTTCCCACCGAAAACGAAAAGATATCTCCGTTTCTCACAAGAACTCCCGCAGAAAGCCCTTTTTTTTATCAGATATTTTCGGGTCCTGGCCTAGACGTTGTGCCTGCAGTAGAACGCTTACACACATTGAACGCCCAGGGTATCGACTTGAATCTAGGCTGCCCGGCACCTGCTCTTCGTAAGCTTGGAGCGGGTTCGTTTATGGGAGATAAGCTGATTGTAGAAACTATACGGAAAATACGCTCCGCCACCACTTTACCGATCAGTGCCAAAATTCGTCTTGGTAAGACTCTTGATGAAAAAGTTCTGGTGTCTTTTTGTAAAATGCTGGAAAGTGAAGGTGTTGATTTGTTAACTGTGCATGGACGTCTGCATGGCGAAAAGTTTTGCAGAAAAGTACGTTGGGACTGGATCGGTAAAGTGAAAAATACAGTAACTATTCCGGTGATTGCAAATGGCGGGATTTTTACCGTAACCGATGCCAGAAAATGTTTGCATGACTCCGGTGCCGACGGCTTGATGGTTGGCCGGGGAGCAGCCATTCGTCCCTGGATTTTTGCTGATATAGCTCGTGAATTATATGGAGTAGAGCTTGCGGAAAGGCCATCATTAGCTAAAATCTATTTTCGTTTTGTAGAACTTCTTGAAGATCGTTTTCAGTCGGAACGAAGGCTTGGACGCCTAAAACAGTTTACCCACTACTATGCTGAGAACTTTGCTTTTGGGCATCACCTTGCATCTGGAGTCCAAAATGCTAATAGTATAAAAGAGGCAGGTGAGATAGCAGGAAAGTTTTTTGAAAAGTCAGATGAACAGTAAACGGAGGGAAGACAATGATTGATGTAGTGAAAAAAATACTCCTGACAGGAGTCGGTGTTGCAGCGTTAAGCAAAGAAAAAATTGAAGATTTAGCCAGGGATCTTGCTGAAAAAGGGAAGATGACAGAGCAGGAAGGAAAAGCTCTTGTCGATCAGCTGCTGACAAGTTCCGATGAAGCCAGACAGGATTTGCAAAAGCAGATCGAAGCTAAGGTGCAGGTAGTCCTTGAAAAGATGGATCTAGCAAAGAAGAGCGAAGTAGACGCCTTAAAGCTTGAAATTGAAGAACTTAAAAAAGCTGCAGCGCAGGAATAGAGCTTAGCATATTGTATTGTGGCGTATCAACGGCGATGATGAAAAACATCGCCGTTCGGCATAGTCTGTTCGTTATCAGTAATTCTTAGGCTTACGGGATTTATGATGTTTGAAAGGCTTTCGCTTGCCGCTGTACTTTTTATTACTGGCCGGTATCGCCTGGACAACTTCGATGGAGACATCTTTGCCATTTATCTCAGATTGTCGAAACGCATTTAAGATTTGTGTGGTATATCTGCTGTCTGCTTCAAGACGGGCAGAGTTCCTGAGAATGTCTATCTGGCCGATTTTTATACGACCTACATTCTCTATTTCATTTATTTTACCAATAATTCCCTGGGGCATTATTCCCTGTCGTCTGCCAACATTAAGCTGAAAGGTTGTGAACTTTTGATTAGGCCGCATGGTCGCCCGTGAATCATTCTGCTTACGATCCCGGCCGTCTGGCTCTCTTGAAGAAACATTTAAGTCCGGTGCGTTTTTATAATACTCAAGGAATTTGTTAAACTGTAACGAGACAAAATGCTTGATCAGATCTCCACGTTCAAGGTGCTGCAGTTTTGATTCAATCTCTGCATAGAGTGGCTCTATCTGCTGATAATCTACCTTTACTTTGGTAACCTCATCCATCAGATTAAGCATCTGTTTTTTGCAGATTTCTGCTCCTGAAGGAACCTGACATTGTTTGAACTTTTTCTGAATCTTTCGCTCTATTGATTTAATCCGGTAGCGTTCTTTATTGCTGACTATTGCGATGGAAATACCTGCACGACCAGCTCGCCCAGTACGACCACTTCTGTGAGTATAGGATGCGATTTCGTCAGGGAGATTGTAATTTATAACGTGGGTGAGATCACTTACATCCAGACCACGAGCCGCAACATCAGTCGCTACAAGTATCTGAAGATTACGACAACGAAATTTACTCATTACATGATCCCGCTGTGCTTGTGAGAGATCACCGTGAAGGGCATCTGCATTATAGCCATCATGTATGAGCTTACTTGCCACATCGTTGCATTCCCGGCGGGTACGACAGAAAACAATCGAGTAAATATCAGGGCTGTTGTCCACAATTCTTTTTAATGCGGGATAGCGATTACGTACCTGTACCATATAGAACTCGTGGCACACATTCTCAGCCCCGGCATTTTTGGTGCCGACAGTGAGTTCCAGAGGCTTGTTCATATATTTTCTGGAAATCGCGGATACTTCAGCAGGCATTGTCGCTGAAAAGAGCAGAGTACTTTTCTCTTTGGGAGTATTTTCAAGAATGGCTGTGAGGTCATCCTGGAATCCCATTTGCAGCATCTCATCTGCTTCATCAAAGACCACAAAGTTGATCTGCGATAGGTTGGCAGCTCTTCGGTTAAGAAGATCTTTTAAACGTCCAGGAGTGGCAACAACAATTTGTACACCTTTTCGCAGACTTCTGATCTGCTGATCAATTGGTGATCCGCCATAAACGGATAATATTTTCAATCCTGAAATATGTTTGGAATAAGCGTCAATATCGCGTGCAACCTGCATACAGAGTTCTCGTGTAGGGCAGAGAACAAGCCCTTGAGTATGCTTTTTCTTTGGATCGATAAGCTGGATAAGAGGAATACCAAAAGCTGCAGTTTTTCCGGTTCCTGTTTGGGCAAGACAGACAAGATCAGTCTGTTTCTCGAGCATGCGGGGAATTACTTCTTTCTGAACAGGAGTTGGTTCGGTAAAACCCAGTGAAGAAAGTCCTTTCAGGATTTCATCGTTAATGCCTAATTTTTCAAATGCTTCCATATCTTTTTCCAGACCTCAGGTGAGGTTGCCTATCTTCCATTATTTATCAAAACTGAAAATCAGAGATTGAACAGTTCGGGTTGTTTCATCAGTGGGATTGAATATCGATCTGATTGTTTGCCATTTATGTAACCGATATATGTAAGAACGCAAGACCTAAATATCAAGTGCTAAAAAAGCAGGAAGGGCGATTTATCTTTTGAATTTAGCATAAATTTTTGAAGTTACAGAGGTGAATTCATCAAGCTTTGTCAGTTGGAGAATAAGTCCGTATAGAGATGCTGCAATTCCAATGATAAAAGCCAGTGCAAGGACAGACTGAAAAAGATTTCCTGTGAGGTATGGATTAAAAAAACCTTTGCTCCAGTATAAAAAACCAGCCATAACAGAACCCGCAGCACAAATTTTCCCAAATCCAACAGCCAGATAGGAAACAGAATACCCTTTGGTTTTCACATAAAGCACACTGCTAAGAAAAAGAAAATTAAGTATCATTGAACAGGAAGTGGAGAGGGCAATTGCAAGATGCTGAAAAGTATCGATGGTAAGATTAATAAAAATGATATTGCTGGCAACTGCTAAAAATGCGCCATAGAGAGGGTATTTGGTATCTTCCAGGGCGTAGAATACAGGAACCAGGATCTTGTTGGCAGAATAGGCAAAAAGGCCAATGGCATAGAATGTTAAGGTGTTGGCAGTTGCTATTGTATCAAATGCAGTAAAGGCACCACGTTCAAAAATTATTCGGATAATGGGTTCAGACAGAAGGATAAGGCCAATGGTTGCGGGGATCGTAAGGCTAAAAACCATGGTAAGAGAAGAAACCATGGTTTCCTTCATGCCACTTATATCTTTTTTAGCAGCGTGTCTGGCAAGAACAGGCATTGCGGCAATGGAAAGTGCCACCCCGAAAACCCCAATGGGAAGCTGAACAAGACGAAAGGCATAGTTCAGCCAGGAAACAGAGCCTTCAGCGCAGGAAGATGCAAAATTGGTATTTATGAAAATATTAATCTGTGTGGGGGAAAGGCCAATGATTGCCGGAATCATAAGGGTAATAATTCGTTTTAAGCCCGGATCGTTAATACGTAATCGTGGGGTAAATTTAAAGCCACATTTTCGCAATGTGGGAATCTGCATAGATAGTTGTAAAATGCCACCAAGCAGTGTGCCCATGGCCATACCAACGATGGCAGGATATCCAAAGTGAGGTAAAATAAAGGCAAAACTCACCCCTCCCACAATTGACCCCATATTGAAAAATGCTGAGGCCATTGCCGGCACAAAGAATTTCCCTTTGGCGTTGAGAATTCCCATAAATACGGCTGAAAGAGAGATGAAAACCAAAAATGGCAGCATTATTTTTGTGAGTAAAACAGTGAGTTCTGTTTTGCCTGGCACTTCAGAAAAGTTTGACGCAAGCAGGTGAACAAGAGAATCCGCAAAGAAAATGCCAAGCAGGGTCAGGCAGGAGAG
>JAOZLM010000178.1 GCA_029934815.1 Desulfocapsa sp.
TAAACGAGAATGACAGATCCAAATAAAGAGACATTGAACAGGCGTCTCAAACAGATGATACTGAAAGAGTGTGATATAGACCATATCACAGCTGATGATTTTGCTGATGATGTACAGATTTTTTCAGATGAGAGCAAGCTTGGGCTGGACTCTTTAGACGCCCTGCAAATATCTGTGGGATTACAAAAAGAGTTTAATATACGCTTGCCGGATTCCAAATCATTTCGGCGTCACGTAACCACCATTAACGAACTGGCAGAGTACATCCAATCACAATAATTGACAGTTCAGTACAAAGCCGATTCAAAGATGGAATCGTAAAAAACTTCATGTCCGAGGCGCGTAAATTATCTACGATTTCGGCGTACTAAAGTACGTCGCAATTGTAGATAATTTGCAGCAACGAAGTAGATGAAGAGTTTTTACGGTTCCATCCATCATTTTTGGTTTCGCCAGCAAGTTGGATCTGACGCCAGATAATCACCGGTAAGCTGATACGCAGCACCACGACAACCATAACATTCATGCGCCTTATCACAATCCCGGCACTCCCCATGAATCGTATTACGAAAATCCTTTAAATCCTTTACCACCTGAGAATTTTTCAGAATATCGCCAAGTGGATTATTCCGAATATTATCAAGCGGAATAGTCACTCCAACACAGGGCATAACCTCACCAGTTGCTGTAACCAGACAAGAAACCTGATGGCGCATACATTTATTGCCAACCAGTGGAGGCTGAGGCTCCCACTCACGGTGATATTTTTCCTGATCGATTTTTGATAATTCTGCAAAGAGTTCTTTCAGTTTTACAGAGTCCACCTGCAACCACAGATTATCAAGGGCATTGGCCTGAGGGGTAAGTACCTCAAAATAAGGCTCAATTTGCTGGTCACGCACCCACTGCCATAACTCCGGCAGCTCTTCAAAATTTGACTGACAAATGATTGTGGAAAGTGCCAGAAACTTATCTTCTGCCGGATAGCCGACGTCTTTTAAGTGAGCAAAGGCTTTTTGAATAATATCATAAGCACCTTTTCTGCCTGCCAGATGATCCTGAATTTCTGGTTTTCTGGAGTTCAGCTTTAATACAACCCGAACATTCAGCTCAGCAAGCAAAGCGGCAAGATCAGCATCCACACCGGTTCCATTGGTAAACATCTCAATTTCAAAACCCTGATCGGCAATAAATTTCAGCATTTCAGCCAAATGCGGGTAAATACTCGGCTCACCACCCAGGATAATGATTTTGCCAGCACCCAAAGCTCTTGCCTGCAAAAGTACATCTTTGATCTCATCCTTTGAAAGCTCGCCTTTGCACTCTACTTTTTCGGGCACATAACAATAAGAACAACGGAAATTGCAAATACGGCTAAACTCAATCTCCATGGACAACAAACGGTCTTCAGCCACTGCGTCCTTTATTTCCTGCTCTGTAAATTCCAGATTATATAATTGCATTCCTGACTAATATCCTTCTAGGTCTTCAAAATGATTCATTCGTTCCAAACGCTGTATTTCCTGCTGAAAACGCCCCTGCCAGCCAATCTTTTTCATAACCCGCCGGTAACGTATCTTCAAAAATGGCTTCATCAGATAAATCCAGATCCAGATCCACAATCTTCCCTGTTTGCGTACTGATGAGGGAGGATTCCACCAGCCGAGTACCACCTGTCGCTGATACCAGAACTGGTATTGCAGCTCATCGCTACTCAAATAATTGGTGCGCACATTGGCCCACAAACCATTATACTTTTTTAGATCCGATTCATTGGTAATCAGGCCGGCTGCCAGCAGATTGTCACGCATACCCGTTTTGGGGTAAGGAGTTATAATCTGGCAATAGGCTGCGTCCGCTTCTATGTCTTTAAAAAATTCGTAATTCTCTTTAACGGATTCTACATCGTCATCAGGAAAACCAAAAATCAGCCCGCCAATAACCATCATTCCATATTTATGGCAATGGGCTATGGCCTGTTTAGAGGCCTTAACGATATCACCCTTTCCTGCAACACTGAGGTTCTTTTTTGATCCGTTTTCAATGCCTAAGAAAACAGATTTAAACCCGGCCAGTGCCATCTTTTCAACCATGTCTTCATGGCTGGCCATTGTCAGACAATCGGCCTGCACAAATAGTTTCAGGTTTTTATAGTTTTTGGCAATGATGGCATCGCAGAGTTTTTTAACCCGTGTCGGGTTGAGTACCATATTATCATCGGTAATGAAAATAGATTTCACTTTCAGATTGTAATAAATATCATCAATGTCTTCTATCACCCGCTCAATTGGATACGCCCGAAATCTGCGCCCGTACATATTTTTCATGGAACAGAAATTACAGGATCTGGTGCAGCCTCTGGATGTCTCCAGTGCTTCGATCCCTGCATTCATCAGATGGTAGCCCCAGGTGAGACGGCGTTTATCCCGAATGGGTCGTTTTATTGTTGCAAGATCGAGATTTTCAGCTCTGGGATTATGGACAAAAGTTCCATCTTTTTTGTAGGAAAGTGATGGAATTGCTGCCAGATCATCTTTTACGGAAAGTGCATTCACAAGTTGTCTGCACGACTCTTCACCTTCCCCACGCACTAAAAAGTCGACCCACTGCATGTCACTTGTCTGCCCAATTTCCTCGGCCATCAGCGTTGCATGATACCCGCCAATAACAATCTTTGTTGCAGGTGACAGTTCTTTAATTAAATGGGCAATTTTAATACAGGTCTCATACTGCCAGGCCATGGCTGACAAGCCGACCAGATCGGGTTTGATCTTAGCCATTACTTTTGTAATATACTTTTTTACCGATCTCCGTTTGCGAATAAGATCCACCAGAAAAACATCGTGCTTAGCATCAATATTGCCGCCAATACTTGCAATACCAAGATTGGGGATATGTACTGCTGCTTCGTGGACGAGTACCGGCACGACATCCGGCATGGAGATTAACAGTACTTTCATTGGGGCACCTGTTCCTTTACAGTTTCCTGCTGCAGAAATGCCTGTCGTACTTTTTCATGGAGGGTGGAAACTGTCATTTTACCCTTTGTGTTCTTCGGTTCTATACTCTCTAAAAGATCTAAAGTAATTCGGTTTTCGAGAGTAGTATTAAAGAAAAAATGCCCCGGCGTAAAGAGTTTATCGGTACCGCTTATTTGAAGAACCTGAATAGGACACTGGTACATTCTGGCAATTTTAAATACTCCTTTGTGAAACTTTTCAAGGCTCGTACTGCTGTTTCTGGTGCCCTCAGGAAATACAAAAAGATTCCCGCCATCTGCAAAAAAATCTCCCATATTCTCCACCTGTTCTATCATTTTTGCCGCAAATCGCCCTTCGGTGCTTGAGGGCAGATACCCTGAGACATCAAGCAAAAAACCAAACACCGGAGCTGAAAAGAACTTTGTTTTCACAATGGTTTTATTGTGCGGCAGAAGGGAGAGAAAAAGTAGCGGATCAAGGTAGGAGAGATGATTACAAACAATGATTGATCCTCTGATGTTTTTTACCTGTGGATCAATTGCCCAGCTATGATTTGGTGCAAGAGTTCGTAGAAGTGTTAAGAAGCCCTTAAAAAACCGATGATTCAAATACTGAAAGGATTTTTCTTTATCTGAGGAGAACAGGTAACTGCCAATATAAAAAAAAGAGAAGAAAAACAGAAAGGCAAATATAAAATATCCCCAACAGAGCAGCGTTACAGGAACATCAATAAGCCACTGCAAAGGAGTTTTTGTTCTGCTACTCCCGGACATCTTTGACAATAAGGCAGGTATTCACCCCGCCAAAGGCAAAATTCTGAATGGCTGCCACCTTTACCTTTGTTTCGGTTACTTCCCGCACATGGTTGAGCATGGCACAGCGTTCATCAACGTTTTCAAGATTTAAAGTGGGTGCAATAAAACCCTCTTCCATCATATACAGGCTTAGGATCAGTTCAATTCCACCGCATGTTCCCATGGTGTGGCCCATATAGCTTTTCAAACCGGTTACATACGGGCGATCGCCATACACATTGTAAATTGCCTGCGATTCAATCACATCACCCATTTTGGTGGCTGTTGCATGCGCACTGATAAAATCCACATCATCTGCTTCAATTCCTGCATCATCCAGGGCTAAACGTAAGGTTGTGGTGATTCCTTCAAGATTTGGTAAAATCAGATCGCCACCATTATTATTACAGGCAAAACCGATCACCTCGCCAATAATATTTGCGCCACGTGCTTTAGCTGACTCATACTCTTCAAGCAAAACAGCGGCACCACCTTCACCGACCACCAATCCATCCCGATTGGTATCAAAAGGGCGTGGTGTACATTCGGGCGTATCATTATAATCCACTGAGCATGCCAGCAGATTATCAAAAACAGCTACTGTGGTTGTATCGTATTCATCAGCTCCGCCACAAATCATGGCATCCTGCATTCCAAACTTCACCATTTCGTAGCCAAAACCGATGGATTGACTGGAGGTTGTACAGGCAGTGGATGAGGCAATTACCCGTCCGGTAATACCAAACATACGGGTGATATTAACGGCAGTGGTATGCACCATGGATTTCAAATAGTCCACAGCGCCGATGGAGGAAAATTCATTTTTCAGGTTACTGAAAAATGTTTTATAGATATTTCGCTGAATAGTCGGGCTGCCATGGGTTGAACTAAAAGAGACGCCCAACCGGCCGGATTGAATAAATTCCTGGCTAAGCCCTGAATCAGCCAGCACATCTTTGGCTACCTGACACGCATAATAGGAAACAGGCCCCATTGTTTTGGTGTCTTTTCTGGCAAAACCGTAATCGATATCATAATCCACAGTGCCAAACACTTTGGAGTGAATATGATCGGTGAGTAAGCCGTCATCACGCAATGGCTTTACGCCGGATTTCCCTTTTCGCAAACTTTCTACGATATCACTCTTCTTATATCCTATGGGAGTGATTGCGGAACAGGCTGTTATAACGACTCGTCTTGGCATAATATCAGTTTACTCGTCTCTTTTAACTGCCTGCATAGCCTCGACATAATCAAGGATATCATTGATGGTACGAATGGACATTGCCTGCTCTTTCTCTTTTCTTGAGAGCTGAAAACCGATCATCTCTTCTATTTTGGCCAGCAGTTCAATGGCATCAATTGAGTCAAACCCGTGATCATCCCGTAGATTATCAGTAAGACCCGGCTTTTCAAATTCAAATTCATCAACGAGAATCGCTACAATATTTTTTTCTAATTCGTCTCTTGTCATCATAAACGTATTTTTTTATTTGGAAGGATAATAGTCTGGATTTATTAGCCCTGACAATACACCTATTCAAACGAAATGAAAAAGGATTTTTTATACGGCTCACCTTGACAATCTAAAGCAGTCGGCTATCCTGAATCAGGGAATTCCTCCATCAACTCCGGAACAACA
>JAOZLM010000179.1:0-3287 GCA_029934815.1 Desulfocapsa sp.
TTGAATAATGCACTACCTTGCCATTATATTCCGAATGTTGTCAAGACCTGTGACGCTAAATATGGTATATTGCAGAACTATGATACAAGCTCTGGAGAACTCTTATGAATAATGAAAGCACAATATCCTTCCGCCCCTTCCCTGAACTGGGTCCTGAAACAGTAATCAATCTGGTGGAGGCTGCACTGGACATTCCCTGTTCAAACCTGTGCCGGCAGTTGAATAGTTATATTAATCGGGTCTTTGAGTTGGAAACACTGGATAGGCGCGGGCTGATTGTTAAGTTTTACAGACCGGATCGCTGGTCGCTGGGTGCTTTGCAGGATGAACACGATTTCTTAAACGAACTGCACGAACAGGAGATTCCAGTAATCCCGCCCATGCAGCTTGCAAGCGGAAAAACCATAGGTGAATATAAGGATTTGTTTTTCACTGTGTTCCCCTATTGCGGGGGGCGAAGTTCCGACGAATTCACGGAAGATCAGTGGCTTGAGGTTGGTCGTCTGCTTGGTCGCAGTCATGCTGTGGGAGCTGTGCATCCTGCAAAAAACAGAATGGTATTAGCGCCTGATCACTCAACACGCAATCAGGTTGATTTTATCCTTGCCAGTGGCGTTATTCAGGATCCTGACCAGGCTCGTGCATTTTCTTCTGTTTGTGATGATTTAATTGCCGAAATAACACCGCTGTTTGATGGAATCCCCTCCACACGTATTCATGGTGACTGCCACTTTTCCAATATTATTTACAGGCCGGGCGAATCATTTTTTCTCATTGATTTTGACGATATGGTTATGGGCCCGGCTATCCAGGACTTGTGGATGCTCCTCCCCGGACCTGTCTCTGATTCATTTCTTGAAATAGATCTTTTTCTTGAAGGGTATGAAACCTTTCACCATTTTGATCGCCGTACTTTTCGTTTGATTGAACCCTTACGTGGTATGCGCTTTCTTCATTATATTGCCTGGCTTGCCCATCAGTTTGTGGCCGATGGTTCTGCTCCGATTGTTCCCGGCTTTGGTTTAAAGGAGTACTGGATGGTTGAGATTGCTGATCTTCAGGATCAGCTTGAACGAATCAGGCAGGATGATGAACCCCAGGGTAATTTTTTCTAAAACAGATACTTTTTTCCTGTTTATCACTAAAGCTCAGCCACCGCATTAGTCATTCCGGACTCGGAGTCTTCGCTTACCTGATCCGGAATCTCGTCAGAACTAGCTGTTTTTATAAGATTCCGGATCAAGTCCGGAATGACGGAATCGCAGCCATCGAACAAAACTGAGGTTCGATGGTAATCAAGCACTTTTTAGTGCACTTGTCACTCCTGTTCTTGACAAACGCTTCTGTTGTATTTACATATATCGCTATATGGCGATATGTAGATATTTAAACAGGAAATACAATGAAATCATTTATACGAATCATGAAAGCGCTGTCTGACCCCAACCGGGTACGGGTTTTGAAACTGTTGCAGAAAAAAGAACTTTGCGTTTGTGAGATTCAGGAATTTCTGCAACTTGCCCAGTCCACGGTTTCAAGGCATATGAAAACTCTTGAAGATGCCGGGCTGGTTGAGCGGGAACGGCGGGGTACGTGGATTATATATCGCCTTGCTGATACCCAAGACTTAGATTACGGAACAGAGATTCTCGCCCTGCTTAACGGGTGGCTGGATAATGATAAAGAGCTGCAGCAGATGCATTTGAACTGGGATATGGTTTTAGAAAATACGAAGACTTGCAAAAAGTAAGGAAGGTACCATGGTAACATTACAAACAGCACCGCAGGGTGATTGTGGCTGTAAAAAGAAAGAACCGGTGATGAAAAAAAACCGACCTCCGATATCCAAAGGACGTATGGTGCTTTTTGCTGTCCTGGGGTTGAGTGGCTGGTTTTTGCTTTACAAACAGCTCCTCCCGTTCTCACACTTTTTTGCATACACACTCCTGGGATTAACTCCTGAAAGTCGTTTAGGCGGGGCTGTTCAGTTTTTTGTATATGACGCCCCCAAGGTTATGCTTTTGCTGACCCTTGTTGTTTTTGTGACTGGAATTTTACGAACATTCTTCACCCCTGAGCGGACAAGAAAGTTTCTTGCCGGAAAACGGGAAGCCACAGGCAATGTGCTGGCTGCACTGCTTGGCATTGTAACACCTTTTTGTTCCTGCTCAGCAATTCCGCTGTTTTTGGGATTTGTCCAGGCTGGCGTTCCACTGGGAGTGACACTTTCTTTTTTAATTGCAGCCCCCATGGTCAATGAGATTGCCCTGATACTTTTGTATGGATTACTGGGTTGGAAGGTTGCCGCACTCTATCTTGTCAGTGGGCTTACAATAGCTATCATTTGTGGATGGTTTATTGGAAAGATGAATATGGAAAACCATATTGAAGACTGGGTTCAGGAAATGCGAAGTGGAGATCCGCTGGTTTTGAGCCAGAAGCTAACATGGTCTGATAGGGTTCAGTTTGGTAAAGAAGCCGTTGTCGATATCTTAGGTAAGGTCTGGATGTATATAATTGCAGGTATAACTGTTGGTGCTGTGATCCATGGCTATGTTCCTGAGAATTTAATGGCATCGCTTATGGGGAAAGATAGTTGGTGGTCGGTTCCTGCTGCCGTATTGATGGGGATTCCGATGTATTCCAATGCAGCCGGTACTGTTCCTGTGGTTGAGGCTCTGCTTGGTAAAGGTGCAGCCCTTGGGACCGTACTTGCCTTTATGATGAGTGTTATCGCACTGTCATTGCCGGAAATGGTGATTCTTCGTAGAGTCCTGAAACCACGGTTGATTGCAACATATATACTGGTGGTGGGTGGAGGTATTCTCTTTACAGGGTTTTTGTTCAACCTGATAATCTGATGATGATGAATACCAGGAAACAAAATATTCTTTTTCTTTGTACCGGCAATTCCTGCCGAAGTCAGATGGCTGAAGGCTGGGCCAGACATCTCCATGGTGATCGTTTAGATGTCTGGTCAGCCGGAATTGAAACCCATGGTTTAAATCCTCATGCTGTTCGGGTAATGCAGGAGGCGGGGGTGGATATTTCAGGACATCATTCTAAACTGCTTGAAGAGTTGACTGATGTTGTTTTTGATCTGGTTATCACTGTTTGTGGTCATGCAGATGAGCATTGCCCTCTTTTTCCTGGCAATACCAAGGTTGTTTATCATGGCTTTGATGATCCTCCAAAGTTGGCTGAAGGATTGAGTAGTGAGGATGAAAAGCTTGAGAAATACAGGAAGGTTTGTGACGATATACGCTCTTTTGTAACAACATTGTGAG
>JAOZLM010000179.1:3387-5393 GCA_029934815.1 Desulfocapsa sp.
GTTCTTGTAGAACTTATTGCTACCATTCATATTATTTCCGGTTTACAATGGGAAAATACATTTTCCTATTTCCCCGGAGTAAAACATGCAAAAATGGCTGCTTCTCTTTTTATGTCTGTTCCTCTTGTCGTCTTGCGCCGACACCTCTGAAGAAATCAAAAAACAGTTTCAGGTAAATAATCAGGGTACCATAACTGACAAAACTACAAAATTGATGTGGGCCGCCAGGGATAATCAGGGAAATATCATCTGGGATGATGCGGTTGCATATTGTGAACAGTACCGGGGGGGAGGCTATGATGACTGGCGTATGCCCAAACAATCGGAACTCGCAGCTCTTTTCCTGTCTGGAATTGAAAAAAATGGTGAAATGATCTCAATTAGCGGTGAGCGCATTTGGGCTCAGGAAACCGATGACAGTAAGGGAGGTTTCTGTCACTTCCAACGTCAAGGGTGTGGCTGGGGAGAAAAAGTTATGTCCATTACCCTGCGTGCTCTGCCGGTTCGCGATACTGAGCCTGTTGCCGAAGATTCAGACGTCGTTGATTCACCAGCTTCTGCTCCGCAATCTGTCGAACAACGACTTCAGGTTTTGCACTTACTGCACCAACAGGGACTTGTCACAGATGAAGAGTATTCTGCGAAAAAAACAGCCATTCTGAATGAGCTATAAGCCTTCCTTTCTCTCAACGTGTGTCACATTTGAGGCAACTCCCGCCCATGTTGCCTCCGCATATCAGGATTTAAACCGAGATATGAATCCCGAGTTTGTTCATGTTTTTCTGGACAAGATTGAGCGTTACGCACGCAAACCCGATCGCGCACTGTTTCTGGTGCAATATCAAAACAGAACTATTGCCTTTGCAACAATTATTGACAGTGCTCCTGTGCCGGATGAATTGACAGCCGAACAAGTGACTCCATTGATGGGTTACTCCTGTGGTACAGGATTGATGGTTTTGCCCGAATTTCGAAAAAAAGGTGTAGCGTCTTTACTTGTGGATCAGTGGGAAGTGTGGTCACGAAAAAAAGAACACCGTGGTATATGGGTTATCACAAAAAAAATGGGCGAGTGGTACCAGAAACACTTTAATTACGTAAGGGTTGGAGTGGTTGAACGGAAGGGAGTAAAAAAAACAATACTTAGGAAAGATTACCTTTTGAAGTAATTTAGCACATTCTATACTACATGTAGTGGTAAGAGAATTACTCGTACCAAGTTCAAGGCGTGGAGGGATGAAAATTTAGGGAAATACCTATATTTAGTTGACATCGAAAGGGAAATACGATACTAAAATGTATTGGAGTAAAAATTTTTGTACACGTTGTTACAAACTGGTAAGCAATGTGAAAATGGAAGTCCATATTGTTTCATCTTTTTTTGTTAGGAGATAGGGACTCTGGACGCTGGCCCCAGCTTTTCAGGAGGGTTGGGATCAAATAATTTTAATAGAGGAAGGAGGAAGCAAAATGGTGAAAAAATTTTCCATGTTGGCTCTTGCCGGTCTGATTGCATTGCCCGCTGTGGCTAGTGCCAGCGGTGGCGCCAACGCAAACGATCTGGAGCGCAAAATCGAAGAGCTGAGCATGCAGTTGGACCAGCTTAAAGCCCAGATGGCTGACAATGGTGACTTAAGTGACATTAAAGAGTCTGTTGCTGATCTTGAAGATCGCTCTGAGGCTTGGGATCTTGCTGCCCGTTTTAAATTTTATGGTGATTTTCGTGCCCGTTTAGATTCTTACGGTATGAAGCATGCATCAGGTGCAAAGTCTCATAACAGTACTCTCTGGACCAACCGTTTTCGTTTGAATATGCGTGTAAAAGCTACTGAAAACGTAGAGTTTAAAGCACGTCTTGCCATGTATAAGGCATGGGGAACCCCAACCACCGTTCGTGGCGCTGGTCAAAATGGTCTTGGTCAGGTTTTCCCAATGTGGGATGGTAACTCCACCCGCAATCCTTCCGATAACGCTCTCCGTGTTGATCGTGCTTTCGTAAACTGGAA
>JAOZLM010000019.1 GCA_029934815.1 Desulfocapsa sp.
GCTGCAATAATGGCGGCATAGGGTGCGATAAAAGAGAGGGTTTCAAGACTAAACGGAATAACGGGAATATTAAAAACAGGGAGTCCTGCCTGGATGCCACTTCCGCCATTGGCCTGCACAAATGAGAGTACTGTTGCGGTATCAAGCCCGGTAAATATTACGAGCAGGGAGACTGACACAATGGCAACAAGAGCAGCCGGTACTTTTTTCGTAATTTTTGGAAAGAGGTACAGAATAGCCATCGTCAAGGCGACCAGGCCAAGCATTGTATATAATTGTGATCCTTGCATCCACGAGCCATCAATCTTAAACATTCCAAGTTGCGCTGTGAAAATTACTATTGCTAAGCCATTCACAAAACCCATCATGACCGGATGCGGTATAAGTCTTACAAATTTACCAAAGCGAAAAAGTCCAGCCAGTATCTGAATCAATCCAGCCAGCAAAAGAGTAGCAAAGAGATACTGCAGGCCGGCACCTTCTCCGCCCATCTCTGTACCTATCTTCACAAGGGAAACCATAACAATGGCAGTAGCGCCAGTGGCACCGGATATCATTCCAGGCCGGCCTCCTATTATTGAAGTCACCAATCCCATCATAAAAGCGCCATAGAGGCCTACTATTGGAGAAATACCAGCAATAAAGGCAAAGGCAACAGCTTCGGGAACAAGGGCAAGGGCAACAGTCAGGCCTGACAGAACATCGTCTTTGATGGAGCCTGATGTTCTTTCTATTAATTTAAATCTTTTCATGATTAAAGGACACTTTATGTGCTCTTGCCCATCGCAATAGCTAATAGGCCATTATTGAATAAGCTGAACACTCTGAATGTATATAGGTAGATGCGCAAGAAAGTGGCTGAGTTGGTTAAATTTAGCCTGAGAAATACATCTCATATTTCTGGATGGACCAGCACAAAGAAAACAATTACTTAAAAATAAAACGCTACAGAGAGTCCCTGTGGTTTTGAGAAGAAGTGTCTATATCTTATTGTAGTCTTAAGGGCAACAACTTTTCACATTCGATGCGAAAAAGGTGGGGTGCTGAAATTAGATAAAAAAACCCCCTTCGCAGATCATGCAAAGAGGGCTTCTTAGAGAAAGGAAACTTTTCAGGAGTAACCTACTTTTTCATTGGATCTCCGGCATAGCCAAGAGCTTTCCAATTCATGCGATCGCCACCTTTGTGACAATTCAAACATTTGAGGGCTTTTTCTTTTGGATCAACCTGATGGTTGATAGGCCAGTAAGATGCGGTCGGTGCAAAATCAAATGTTCCACTATATTCAAGACCACTGACTTTCATGCCGGCAATAGCAGCTTTATTCCAGTCAAATTGTTTCCAGAATGCAGCTGGATCACCTTTAGGACCCCATACCTTGGGAGTAATCAGGTAATTGAATTTGGCATCATAGATCTGTTTTCCTGTATGAACTTTAAATGGCATGATCTTAGCTTCTGGATCATTTCTGTCACCTTGAGGTTCGTTCAGAATTGTAGTTTTGCCAGGATCAATTATGTCACCAATCATATAAGCACTGGTTGTTCCATTAAACCATGCGTATGTCGGAACTACATTGTCTTCATAAGTAAACAGGCCTTTCTTGTAGATATAGATTTTATGGCCATGCTCTTTGATCTCTTTCTTTTCTTGAGCTTTTGCTTTGTCAGTTTCAGCTTTGGACCAATCCCAACTCATCTTGGTTCCGTCTGCTTTGGCATAGTGCGCAATATGACAAGTTTGGCAGGCAATCTTTTTGGCATGCTCGTTATATTTTAATGCGGTAGGAAAGTAGCGATGCGGGGTGTCACCATGACAATCTTCACAGCTAATGGTAGAGCTTGGGGATGAAGATACAATAAGGGATTGCCCGGGAACATCATGAGAATCGGTTTTGTGACATTGCTGACAGGTAAAGTTGAGTCCTTTTGCATCCATATGGACATCCAGATCTTTACTTGGATTGCGCATGGAATTACTCATGTCACCGGGTTTAACATTGTTACCACCACCACCATAGGCATGGCAGTTAATACAATTATCTCTGGTTGGCATACCAGCGCTTTGTGCAACTTTTACTAAATCAACAGGCTTTTTATCCATTTTTGCATTGCCGGTAAAGCCAGCTGGCATTCCTGCGCCTGCACCTGGTTTTTTGTATGTTCCAGTAGTATCATGACAAACAAGACAATCAACTCTTGACTCATCTTCAAAATCAAAACTACCGTCTTTCCAGCCGTAACCAACATGACAGCTGGTACAGCGAGGTTCGTTGGAGCCAACGGAAACGCAAAAATTGTTAATAGCGTTTTTCTTTCCACGCATTTGCATGCCCTTTCCCGGGATGTTTTGCATTTTCTCCCAGGTCCAGTGAGTGGTAGCCATTACTTCTTTTGCTGCGTCTTCGTGACACTCAAGACACATTTCTGTGACTTCCATAGGAGTCTCAAAAGGACCTTCCATCTCTGCGTGGTCATTAGCAAAGCCACTGCTGCTTCCAATCAGTGCACTCAATGCTACTACTGAAAGTGTCGTTGTTTTTTTCATTACTTCCCCTCCTGAGGTGTGAAAAAATGTGTGGTGTATCCTTCGTCAAATTGACGATAAAATGAATTGCGATTCATAATTTTTTTTGTGCATTAGTGAACCTAACAGTTAAATAATTAAATGCAAGTAAATACAATTGGATAGCTTGACAAAAGTGGGTTTATGTTTAATTACGGAGAGATAAATGGGTGCAAAAAAACTTCCATTCTGAAGGTTTTGCACTGTGCAAATGAACAAATGTGTCATGATGTTAATTCCACCATATGGTTCTTAGGATCTTGACAACCGTGTTGCATCGCATTTGTATAAGTCCATGGATATTTTAAAACATAAGAATCTTGAGTTATTAGCACCAGCAGGTTCCGTCGAATCATTTTTTGCAGCAGTTGAAAACGGCGCTGATGCAGTATTTTGTGGCCTTGAACAATTCTCGGCAAGAGCAAAAGCGAAAAACTTTAGCTTGCAGGATTTGGAATTGATTGTCGGTTATGCTTCCGAGCGAGGGGTGAAGGTGTATGTAGCGTTAAACACGTTATTGCAGGAAAAAGAATTGCCTGCAATAATCGAGTTACTTGAAACACTGGAATACCTGCAAATAGACGGGATTATAATTCAGGATCTGGGCCTGTATCACATAGCACACAAGTATTTCCCTAAAATTCCACTCCACGCCTCAACCCAGCTGTTGACGCATAATCTTGCAGGCGTATTAATGCTTGAACGTATGGGTTTTAGCCGTGTTGTATTGGCAAGAGAATTAACTCTCCGCGAAATTTCAGCAATACACAGTAAAAGCAATATTGAGATTGAACATTTTATTCATGGTGCAATGTGCTACTCCATGTCAGGTCATTGTCTTTTTTCTTCATATGTTGATGGACGAAGCGGGAATCGTGGCCGATGTGCTCAACCTTGCAGGAGAAGGTATCATCATGATGGGACTGCAGGGTTTCATTTTTCAACCAGTGATTTCTCTTCAATTGAACTGATTCCTGAACTTATTCAGGCCGGGGTGTGCAGTTTTAAGATTGAAGGACGAATGAAAAGTGCAGAATATATAGCATCGGTTGTGGCGAGTTATCGAATGGTGATTGATGCAACGCCATCTGATAGGAACAATGCTGTTAAGACTGCCAATGAAACCCTCAAACAGGCAATGGGTCGTTCGGCTAGCCATGGATTTTTAAAAGGAACCAGCAATAAAAATCTGGTACTTGCGAAACAGAAGGGCGGGCTGGGTAAAATTATTGGCAAGGTTCAGCGAATTAAAAAAAATGAGATCTCTTTTACGACAAATGATCTATTGCACGTCGGCGATCGTCTACGAATACAGCCGGGTAATGATCGTGCAGGGGTTGGTTTCACCGTAAGAGCACTTAAACAAAATAATAAGTC
Source organism: Desulfocapsa sp. (assembly GCA_029934815.1). GTDB lineage: Bacteria > Desulfobacterota > Desulfobulbia > Desulfobulbales > Desulfocapsaceae > Desulfocapsa. The sequence goes on from JAOZLM010000019.1 coordinate 3,943, forward strand.
AGTAAAACGTGCCGCAAAGAATAGTTTTGTAACGATTCAGTTAGCAAAAATAATCAGAGTTGGCAGTGGTGACCTTATTTTTAAACTCTCCACCGGAAAATCTTTTACTACCAGTGAAGAAGCTTGTCGTAGACGATTGAGTAAAGCCCCTTTGCGTAATCATCCGGTACAATTAACAATAGAATGCGCCGGAAGTGAAATTGTAGTGGCAGCAGACATTGAAGACTTACATTTTGCAAAAAAATATCAGGTTGAAATGTTTCCGGCAGAACGTTCCCCGTTGACTGTGGATACTCTGGAAAAAGTCTTTTCAAAAATCGGTAATCCTGTATTGTCCCTTGCCACTTTGAATGCTCCAGACCTTCCTCCGGTTGTTATCAAACCAAGCAGATTAAAGCAAATTAGGCGTGATTTTTATAAGCTTCTTTTTGACCAGTTTTTAGTTAGCCAGAAACAGAAGAGGGGAGAGAGAATTGCCAAAATTAAGGACTCTGTCAAAACAAGCTGTCTTCCGATAGAGAAATATCAGAAAACTGAAAAACTATTTGTGTTCAGTGATAATCCCGATGATTTAGATCTTATTCAAGAGTATACAGAGATTACTTTTGCTTTTCCTTTAACCCAAAAGTTATTGGCATCTGCACTGAAAAAGAAAATCCCACAGGAAAGGATAATCTGGGACTTGCCATCTGTTATTTTTGATAAAGAGTGGCCTGTTTTACAGGAAAATGTGACTAAAGCCATTGGGAGTAGCTATGCACAATTTCGTTTGAATAGCCTTTCCCATTTTAAATTGTTTGAACCCACTGAAAATGTAAAGCTGTACGGCGGTGCATGGTTGTATAGTCTGAATAGTCAGGCAATTATAGCAACTGCGCGGCAAAAAACAGTAAAATGGTCTTTTTCAATCGAAGACGATAAATTAAATATCGAGCAGTTACTGAAAGGAAAAGAACAGAATAATCTTCTGCTGACGGTCTATTCACCGGTTGATTTGTTCACATCAAGAATCAAGCCAGCAATTTCTGAACAAAATTTCATCCTTACAAATGATAAAGGTGGTTTGCTGTCTTTAAAACAAAATGATGAAATGACAGTTACACAGGCAGAAAAACAATTCTCTCTGATTGGAAAATTACAGGTTCTACGAAAGATGGGCTGTGTAAATTTTGTACTGGATTTAAGGGGAAGTGGCTTATTGAGTGAGCGGGGACAGGAAGTGTTGCAGGCATATTACGAGGATCGGTCAGTCGCCGGTACAACTCAATTTAATTTTGAAAGGGGTTTACGCTAACCACCATTTGGATCACCACCAAGATTTAGGATATTGTCTGTTTTTTGGGATATTGTTAACCAGTAGCGCCACAATGAGTAACATCAAGGCACCTCTGGCTACGGGAACAATAGCGTAAAGATACCCGATTTCATGAAGCTGAGGGCTGCCGATAACAGCTATTAGTGCAGTGGCTCCCCCTGGCGGATGCAGGGTTTTGGTGAGATGCATCAGAGCTATTGCACCGGCTACTGCCAGTGAGCAGGCAAACCAGATGCCAAATTCCCCAAAAAACTGGTAACAGAAAACGCCAAAAAGTGCTGAGATGATGTGGCCGCCGACAAGGTTTCGTGGTTGTGCCAGAGGGCTGTCAATTGCACCATACACAAGCACAGCTGATGCACCAAAAGAACCAATAACCATGTTGATGTCAGGTGCTGCTAACTCGACAAACCGGGTGTAATGCAGGGAGCCGATTCCAAGGAATGCGCCAATGAAAGACCAGAAGATATTGGGCAGGGGAGTCATTGGCGGGCTTGGGCCGCTGCCTTTCATTTTTTTGAAATAATTGTTCATGGTGCACTCAATGCACTTAGCTTTCCATTTCTGCCAGAAAGGTCTTACGCCACCCGTTACTCTGCCTGGAAGGTTCAGTTGATTGGCGAATAAGTTTTGTGAGCTCACTCTTATTCCCAATAAGCGCGGGGTCAATACCGTTTACATCACTTTTAAGAGTGATATATTCCTGAAGATTATGCAGTGAAGCTTTTTCACTTTTTTTCAGTTTTTTACTGTGCAGGGACTGTGGCAGATTAGATTCACTGCGCGCTTCTCCACTTTTTACCAGCTGGATAATAGTATCCCCATATTGTTTAACTGTTTTTGCAGAAATCTCACCGCTGGCAAGTATGGCATCATGGTTGTCGAGATGCTTTCTGGCTATGGCAGCCAATACGGGATCTTTTATGATATGGCCCCGAGGCTTATCTCTTTTTCGTGCTTCACTTTCTCTCCAGACACAGATGTCCTGCAGAATAGCAAGGGATCTTTCGTCCAGACTTCCTGCACCTTTGACTTTGGCGTAGCGTTCTGAATCAGTAATGCCAAGATAGTGTTTCGGATCATTAAACAGAAGCATTTCTTCGTCGAGCCACTGTTTTGTTTCGGGCAGAATTCTCGCCAGTACTAACACACGAACAGCCCGAAGATATCGAACATCATCAAGTGCATAATCTGTTTGCTTTGGGTCAAGAGGGCGCTTTAACCAGTTGGTACGTGTTTCTGTTTTGGTCAGTTTTATATCGAGAAGTCTCTCAATCAATGCTGAGAGTGAGAGTGTGGAACCAAGGGCTGCAAATCCGGCGGCCAGCCTGCTGTCAAAAATATTTTGCGGGTCGTATCCTGTGGCCGTTCGCAGGATGGAAAGATCCTGCGGGGCATCATGAAATATTTTGACAACTGCAGGGTCAGCGAGTAATTTTCCAAGAGGTGAAAGATCTTCTAATGCAAGGGGATCGATGAGAAAACAATCTTCATCGGAAAGAGCAAGTTGAATCAGGCCAAGACGTGGGACATAAGTTCGCTCCCATACAAATTCTGTGTCGAAAGCCACTGCATCTGTCTCATGGGCACGAGCCATAAGAGCCTTAAGATCTTTTGTTGTAGTTATCATTGTATTGCGGTCAGTTAAGTTGTATTGCTATTCTGCTGTTATCATTGTAACAAGCCATACTGACTAAAAAAAAACAAGGATTAAAAATTGTTTTCACCAGGTAAATATTTAAAAATCATTCCTAATCATATGTGGAACTAATTTGTTTTTCTATATTTTAAAACGAATCGCCTTAATGATTCCGACGCTCTTTGGCGTCATGTTGTTAACATTTGCGGTGACCCAGTTTGTGCCGGGTGGGCCTGTTGAACAACTGTTATCCAACATGGAAGGGTTGGGGAAGGGCGGAGAAGTTTCTGCCGGCACATCCATGTACAGAGGTGATTCAGGTCTTGATGCTGAACGGGTTGAAAAGCTTAAAAAACTCTACGGTTTCGATAAACCGCCACTAACCCGTTTTCTATCCATGATGAAAAACTATCTGGTTTTTGATTTTGGCTCCTCCTATTATTATCATCAGTCTGTGGTTAATCTGGTTATTTCCCGAATGCCGGTTTCCATGTCCCTCGGTTTGTGGAGTTTTATTATAGTCTATGGTGTCTGTATTCCCCTTGGAATTCATAAAGCCATACGGGATGGATCCCGTTTTGATATCTTAAGTTCCACCGCAATTCTCATTGGTTATGCAATACCTGGTTTTGTGCTGGCTATTGTTTTGATAGTTCTTTTTGGTGGAGGCTCCTTCTGGAACTTATTTCCTTTACGTGGAATTGTTTCAGATGGCTGGTCGGAAATGGGAACCATACAAAAAATTCTCGATTACTTATGGCATATGGTACTCCCCATTCTTTCAGGAGCAGTAGGAAGTCTTGCTGTGATGACCATGCTAACTAAAAACTCATTTTTGGAAGAAATTCGTAAACAGTATGTACTTACTGCAAGAGCTAAGGGACTGAGTGAAACTCAGGTCTTGTATAAACATGTGTTTCGCAACGGTATTATTCCCATTATTACAGGGTTCCCCGGATATTTTATTGCGGCTTTTTTCACAGGTAGTCTGCTTATTGAAACGATTTTTTCGCTGGATGGTATGGGACTGCTTGCTTACCAGTCTGTCTTGAATCGTGATTATCCGGTTGTCTTAGGCACTCTGTATTTCTTTACTATTATTGGTCTGTTTTCCCGTCTCTTGTCAGATTTAAGTTACGTGGTGGTTGATCCGAGGATTAGTTTTGACAGTGCCGAATAATAAAACTGATATGCATATATCCCTGTCTAAAAGACGATGGCGAAGGTTCTGTCGTAACAGACGAGGGTTCTACAGCCTGCTGATCTTTGGCGCATTTTTTTTCACCTCTCTTTTTGCAGAAGCAATCTCAAATGATGTGCCTTTGTATGTCGTTTATAATGGTGAAAGCTATTTTCCCCTTTTTGTAGAGTATCCGGAAACCACTTTTGGTGGCGATTTTGAGACAGAGACTGATTATCTCGATCCTTATATGTCCGAGCTTATGACAGAAGGAGAGAATAACGTCTATTTCCCTTTGAATAAACACAGTTATCAGTCCATCAACTTTGATATTGATGGCCCTGTTCCGTCACCACCGACCAAAGACAATATTATGGGCACAGATGATCGTGGTCGTGATGTCTTTGCCAGGCTCTTATATGGCTTTCGTTTAAGTGTGCTTTTCGGTTTTGCTTTAACATTCGTTGGTACCATTATAGGAATTATAACAGGTGCGGTTCAGGGGTTCTTTGGCGGGAAAACAGATCTCTTTTTTCAACGCTTTATTGAAATCTGGGGTGCCATGCCGGAGTTGTATCTGCTGATTATTTTTGCATCAATTTTTAAGCCTAGTGTTTTGCTGCTTTTGGCACTCCTTTCATTGTTTAGCTGGATGGGACTTTCCGATTATGTGCGGGCCGAGTTCTTAAAGGGCCGAAATATGGAATATGTGAAAGCCGCAAAAGCCTTAGGGGTTTCCAATGTAACTATTATGTACCGCCATCTGCTGCCTAATGGTATGACACCAGTGATTACATTTCTTCCTTTTCGTATGTCGGCATCAATTCTTGCCCTCACAAGTCTTGATTTTTTAGGTTTAGGTGTCCCTCCCTCAACGCCTTCCCTTGGCGAACTTTTGGCGCAGGGAAAGGCAAATATAGATGCCTGGTGGCTCTCCCTTTCTACATTTACTGTACTTGTCGGCACACTTGTTCTTCTGATTTTTATAGGTGAGGCCTTACGCGAGACCTTTGATCCCAGAAAAACCTGATTATTCCTGTAAATTCTTTTCCAGCTCAAGCCACTGTTGCCACACAATTGTTTCAGAACGGGAGAATTTTCCATAAACGGAATTGTTCTCAATCATTGACATTCTCCAGTTCTAATTTTAGAATAATAAATTGCAACTGAAACTGGCCATTATTACTTGCCTTTTTTTCCTATTCTCAAGTAAAAACTTTTATAGATCGTCGTCATGCATACAAACGCCATAAGTAGATTTGGGAATACCGGGATGTCCGCAGTTACAGATCTCGGGCGTATGGGTTTGTATCTTCTGAAAATATTTCAGGGTTGTTTCAGATTACCGTTCAGGTTCTCTGAGTTTGTGCGGCAGATGCATTTTATAGGGGTCGGCTCACTCGTTGTTATTTTCTTCACAGCAGCTTCCACCGGCATGGTTTTAGGCCTGCAGGGGTATTATTCTTTGCATAAGTTTGGAGCAGAAGGCATGCTTGGCTCTGCTGTTTCTTTAACGCTTATCATGGAACTGGGACCGGTACTGACTGCACTTATGGTTGCCGGAAGAGCTGGATCTGCCATGTGCGCTGAACTTGGTATCATGCGAATTTCCGAACAGATTGACGCCTTAGACTGTATGGCCATCGATCCTTTTCGATATCTTATTTCACCTAAACTTCTCGCAGCTTTAATTTCTGTTCCTCTACTCACCGTTTTGTTCGACGTGGTTGGCATTGCTGGAGGATATGTTGCAGGCGTACATCTGATGGGTGTTAATCCCGGAAGCTATTTTGAGGGGATGCGTTCCAGTGTGACAAATCATGACATAATCCTTGGTACAGTGAAATCATTTGTTTTTGCTGTATTACTTGTCTGGATCTGTACAGGGCGTGGATATCTTGTGCATCAGATCCGTGGTGCTGGTTTTGGTGCCAGCAGTGTCTCTAAAGTTACTACTCAAGCTGTTGTCTTGTCGTCGATCTCAGTTTTGATTTTTGATTATTTGATAACGGCCGTCATGCTATGAGTGATAACGCAATTGTCTTTACAGATGTGCTAAAATCTTTTGAAAAAGAGGATGGCAGCAGGCAGGTAATTCTTGATAATGTGAATTTTACTATTCCTGCCGGAAAAACTACTGTTGTTGCAGGCGGTAGTGGCCAGGGGAAAAGTGTTACATTAAAATTAATTCTTGCCCTGATGCAGGCTGATGGCGGCACAATTACTGTTGCAGGTGATGATATAACAGGCATTCGCGGAAAACGTCTTAAACAATTACGGACTCGTTTTGGAGTACTTTTTCAAGGATCTGCTCTTTTTGATTCCATGACTGTTTTTGATAATGTTGCCTTACCACTGCGTGAGCGGACAAAAAAAACTGAAACTGAAATAAAAAAACAGGTACTGGATAGTCTTGAGCAACTTGAGTTACTAGGGCATGAAAATAAATACCCGGCGCAACTCAGCGGTGGTATGAAAAAAAGGGCCGGACTCTCAAGAGCTTTACAGTTACAGCCCGAAATAATGCTTTTTGATGAACCGACAACTGGTCTTGATCCGGTTATGACCCAGGAAATTTATCAGCTTTTTGCACGAACCCAGGCGCAGGTTGGTTACACATCTATCATTGTCAGCCATGATATCCCCAAGATTTTCAATCTTGCAGATCAGGTAATAGTGTTAAATAATGGTGCCATGGATGTGTTTCCATCGCCTGAAGAAATACAGTGGTCACAAAAACCCCATATAAAAGATTTTGTACAAACTACAATGGGTGAAATATATCAGAGTCATTTGGTGGAAAAATGAAAAACAGTATGGAATTTCTGGTAGGTATTTTTATGATAGCCGGCTTTCTGGCCTTTGGTTATCTGGCTCTGCAACTTGGTGAGGTCTCAATCTTTTCTGACAGCAAAAACTATACGGTGATTGCTCAGTTTGATAATATAGCCGGTGTGAAGAAAGGTGCTTCTGTACAGGTTGCCGGGGTAGCAGTCGGGCAGGCTGGTAAAATATGGCTTGATGATGATGGCTATGCCAATGTTGCTTTGCTTGTGGACAAGAGTCTGGAGCTTCCCATAGATTCGACCGCTTCTGTAAAATCACAAGGATTGATTGGTGATAAGTTTATTGCGCTTAGCCCAGGTGGTGACGAAGAGTTGTTTGAGGATGGTGCCCTGTTGACAGACACAGAATCATCTGTTGATATTGAGTCTTTGATAAGTAAATTTGCCTTTGGAAGCGTGGAGTAACGGCCTGTTTTTGTAACGTCATTTGATTATGAAATATTTCATTCATATTTTGCTTCTTTTTCTGCTGACAGCTTGTGCTGGAAATATGGTGCAGGATGATACTGCTGCAACTGTTTCCGACAATCAAGGTGCGGCTAATGTAGATGCAGGCATTGACGACGTACTCATTGATGATGATTTTGACGAGCTCGATGATTTTGATGATTTTGGTGGGGATGCTGCCGATTTGCCAAGTTATTCCGATCCTCTCGAACCTATGAATCGGATGTTTTTTACCTTTAATGACAAGCTCTACTACTGGATTCTAAAGCCTGTCAGTAACGTATATTCTGACGTTTTACCGTTTGATATACGACTCAGTATCGGTAATTTTGTAAACAATATTGCAGCTCCCATACGCTTGTTGAATAATCTTCTCCAATGGAAGCTTGAAGAATCAGGCATTGTTGTCTCCCGTTTTGTAATTAACTCCACTTTGGGTGTTTACGGTTTTGGCGATCCGGCCTTGAGAGAGTTTGGCCTTGAGCCTAAACCTGAAGACTTTGGTCAGACGTTGGGTGTCTGGGGTGTTCCTGAAGGGGTTTATTTCTGCTGGCCAATCCTTGGACCCTCTAATGTTCGGGATACTGTAGGCTTTGCAGTAGATGTTTATACTCACCCAATGGTTTATTATGTGGAAGAGTTTTCTGTGAGTGCAGGGTATTATGTGGAAAGCAGAGTGAACTTATTATCTCTAAATCCTGATGTGTATGAAGACCTGAAAAAATATTCACTCGATCCATATATTTCCATGCGTCAGGTGTATCTGGATTACAGAAGAGGGAAAATTGACGACAAACTGGTTCTGAATAAAACAGACAATCAGCTATGATTTGAAATAATAACTTTTATTGATTATCGTCAAAGCTCAGATAAACTATATCTTATGTAGGAGCTCGCCCCTGCGAGCGCTTGTACCCTTTTTTCGGGTGATTGTAGAGTGGTGCTAACTCAGTAAAATCGCCCGCAGGGGCGGGTTTCCTACAATTCCACTTTGCATTTACCTGAGCTTTGATGCCAATCAGTTAACTTTTTGTACACAGAGAAAATATAGATGAAAAAAAATACGCTTATAACCATTGCCTTATTGCTCATTGTATTAAGTTTCTCTCTTTTTTCGGTTCCAGTGTTTGCGGCAGGCCCTACCGATGATTTGCGACCGACGCTTGATGGAATCGTAAATATTATCACAAATCCTGACTATGCTGGTGCTGATAAAAAAGAGTTGCGGCGAAAGCATATAATGGAAGTCACAAAACGTGGGTTTGATTTTGCGACCATGTCAAAACTTGTTCTCGGTAAGACATATCGTAAACTTGACGCCGAGCAGAAGAAGCACTTTGAAGAACTCTTTACCAAATTACTTGAAAATGCTTATATTGGAAAACTTGAAGCTTATACAAATCAGGTCACTATATATAAAGGCGAACAAATTAAAGGGAAAAAGGCCGAGGTTCGAACTCATGTTGAAAATAATGGTATCACTCTGCCGGTAAGTTATATCATGCTTCAAAATGATACAGGCTGGCAGGTTTACGATATTAAGATTGAGGGTGTCCGCCTTTTACGTAATTACAAGGCTCAATTCAAATCCATCTTACGTAAAGATAAATTTGAAGGGCTTGTAAAGGTTCTTGAAAAAAAGAACGCAAGCTTGACCAAAGAAGGTAATTCCTAGTGAATGAGAATGACAGGCAATCTGTATATGCATATTGCTCTGCAGTGAAATTAGCAGCCGAAGAAGTCTTATTTGATTACGATGAACCTGGAAAGGCGCTTTATTTTATAGAAAAAGGACGTCTTGCAGTACATAAGTTTACTGGTTTTCAGAAGAAGATGCAGGTTGTTGCTTTACTTGATAAAGGCAGCATTGCAGGTGAATCTGCTGTGCTTCAGAATCATTGTCACAAAACTAAAGTCACAGCTATTGAAGAATCCAAGCTGCTCAGTCTGACTTCAGAGAAATACCAAACTCTGCACGATGAACAGCCTGAACTTGCCTGTCGCTTTCTTGGGTACCTTCTTAACGTCACCTCGTTACGTCTTGAAAAAACATCTGAACGGCTTGCTCAGATTTTATAAAATCCCATTATTTTTCTTTTTTATCAAATAATTTTAATAGTGAAATTATTTTCTGGCCATTCCTGCAGAAATTGAGTAAATTTGCTAGTTTTGTTTGGTGATGTGTTGTTATTGCTGGAGAGTGTGTGAAAATTTTACTTGCAGATATTGTTGGGAAGGATAGGAAGTTTAGCTATTTGGAATCATTGGATTCTCTTCTGTCTGATTTCACCCTTAAAAGTCCAGTTGAAGCAGTGTTGCTTGCCAGGCAGAAAAGCGAAGAAAGTTATGTGCTTTCAGGTACTGTAAAAGCTTCTGTTACAGTGGGTTGTGATAGGTGTGGTAAGATAATTCCATTACCTGTTAACAGAGAGTTTCAATATGTTCTGCATATTGGGCAGCAACCTGAACGTAATGCAGAGTATCAATGTAATGATGAAGATTGTGAAGCGCTGTATCTTAATGAAGCAGCTATAGAGTGTGAGGCAATTGTAGAAGAACAACTATTGCTGGCCATACCAGTGCAACGATTATGCGATGAATCGTGTAAAGGACTGTGTAAAGAGTGTGGCATTAATTTAAATGAAAAGAAGTGTCAATGCGGGGAGTTTAATTCCAATTCTCCCTTTGCGATATTAAAAAAGTTACAATAAAAACAGACTATTTACACTGCCAGTGGGCAGTATATTTATTTGGAGGTTTATCATGGCTGTACCCAAAAGAAGACATTCCCGTTCCCGTACCCGTAAAAGAAGATCACATGACGCTTTGAGCGCACCAGGAATTAATGTATGCAGCGAATGCGGAGAACCTAAAATGCCACATCGCATTTGCCCAAGTTGCGGTATGTATAAGGGACGTTCCGTATACAGTCTGGACGCTGAGATAGAGTAGGCATTTACCAGTGCGAATTGCCTTGGATGCCATGGGGGGAGATCATGGCCCTGAAGAGCTGATAACCGGGGCTATACTCGCCCTGGAAGAGACAGACCTTGAGCTGACCCTGGTTGGGGATGAATCCGCAATCGGGGCTTGTCTTGAGACGCTTAACCCTGCTGGTTCTGTTTCGAAACGAATGCAGGTACTTCATACGACTGAAGTGGTTGAGATGGGGGAGTCCCCCGTTGACGCCATTCGAAAGAAAAAGAATTCTTCAGTTATGCTTGCCTTTGATCTTGCCAAAAAAGGTGAGGCTGCTGCTGCTGTCAGTGCCGGAAATTCCGGCGCGACACTTGCAGCCGGTATCCGAAAACTCGGACGCATCAAAAATATATCCCGTCCCGGGATTGCCAATGCTTTTCCTACCTTAAAAAAGCCTGTTATTATGATGGATGTTGGGGCTAATGTAGATTGCAGGCCACAGCATCTTTTTCAATTCGCCGTAATGGCTTCCGCTTTTGCCGGTGTTTATAATATTAAGTCCCCACGTGTCGGTATTCTTTCCATAGGTGAAGAAGCTGGCAAAGGAAATCAGCTTGTAAAAGAGACATGGGATTTGCTGTCTGAAAGTTCTCTGAATTTTATCGGCAATGTTGAAGGGCGTGATATTTATATGGGTGATGTGGATGTTATTGTTTGCGACGGGTTTGTAGGAAATATAAGTCTTAAAGTCAGTGAAGGGCTAGTGGAAGCTGCCACCCAGATGTTCCGTGAAGGAATAATGAGCTCTACCATTGCCAAGCTTGGCTATCTGCTGGCACGTCCTGTATTTAAAAAGATCAAAAAACGTGTTGATTATGCCGAATACGGTGGTGCTCCTCTGCTGGGTCTTAACGGCACTGGTATTATTTGTCATGGCAAATCCAATTCGGTTGCCATCAAAAACGCTATTCTCGTGGCACAACAGGTTGTGGAAATCGAAGTGAATAACAAAATCATTGCAAGTCTTGCTGAAAATACAGCGGCATCTCAGGTGGTTTCCTGATGGGTGCTGTGATTATTGGGACAGGATCTTGTCTCCCTAAAAGGGTGCTCACCAATCATGATCTTGAGAAGATTGTTGAGACCAATGACGAATGGATCAAAAGCCGGACAGGTATTTCAACCAGAAGAATCAGCGGTGAAGGTGAAGAAACGTATCACCTTGCAAGCTCTGCTGCACGCAAAGCAATGGAAATGGCAGAGGTCACTGCAGATGCAATAGATCTTATCATTGTGGCGACAATGACTCCACATATGGTTATGCCATCTACTGCCTGCTTTGTACAAAATGAGATAGGTGCTAATAACGCTTTTGCCTGGGATCTTAATGCCGCCTGTTCAGGGTTCTTGTACAGTATTGATACTGCCGCAAAACATGTTCTTGTAGATCGTGATAAAACTGTGCTCGTTATTGGAGCAGAGACTCTTTCCAGCAGAACAAACTGGAAAGACCGAAATACCTGTATACTCTTTGGTGATGGTGCCGGAGCTGCTGTCTTACGTTATCAGGATAATGATCGAGGTCTTATTGGATCAAAACTCTATTCTGATGGTTCTCTCTGGAAACTTCTTTATCTGCATAGCTCTCCATCCTGTAATCCTGAAATTGAACAGGTTGATAATCCCGGTCCTCACATGCTTATGGCTGGGCAGGAAGTTTTCAAGCATGCAGTGAAGGCCATGGAAAAAGCTGTTAATGAACTCCTTGAAAAAGAAAATGTTAGCATTGATGACATTTCTCTTATGATTCCTCACCAGGCAAATATTCGGATCTTAAAAAAACTGATGTCAAGACTTGGTATTAATCAGGAAAAAGTGTTCATAAATGTTCATAAATATGGTAATACGTCCGCGGCTTCCATCCCTATTGCACTAGACGAAGCAAACAGAGAAGGGAAGCTGAAAGCTGGCGATTTACTTTTGTTCTGTTCCTTTGGTGGCGGTTTTACCTGGGGAGCTGCTTTGTTGAAATGGTAAAATA
>JAOZLM010000180.1 GCA_029934815.1 Desulfocapsa sp.
CCTTTCTGAGCATTTTGTTGGTATCTCCAGCCTTTGCTGACTGGATTGAGGATTTTGATGTTAACCTTCAAACTCAAGGCATTGAAGTTGCAGTCGCTAAAGCGCTGGAAGAAGGAAAAACACCAACTGAAATTGTTGACAGAGCAACACAGATCGAAGGACTCAACCCGCAAAATGTCTTGAAAGCCCTATATTGTGAGGGTGCATCTGGTGATGATATCAAGATGGCAGCAGATGCGTCCGGTATTTCTGAGTTAATCCTTTTAGCTGCATTTGATAAGAGTGTTGCTGAATGTGGTGATCAAGTTGCAGATTCTCAGGCTTATACCCCGGTAGCCCAGGGACCAAGGTTTGCAGGAATGCCTTCACCTGCTACTCCGGCAACAACCAGAGCAGCGAGCGTTGCAAGATTTAACAGATAATTACTACCAGCCGTTTAGTGTGGCCACACTAAACGGCTGTTTTTTTTAACATCTACGTAGAATAAGCCTATGCCCTTTTCGACAAAAGTTTTTTTCCCCACCCTATTGCTTGCCTCTTTGTTAATTGTCAATACAGCCCATACCAATGAAGTTATTGTTCAGGGTCTGGATGTAGTAGGAGGTTCGCCTGACATGCCGATGGGGCAAGGTGGCAGCAATTCTCAATCACTTCTCCCTGAAGATGATTTACTTTCTGATGATGGTGAGTTGTTTGGGGCAGAAGGTGGTGGTTACCTCCATCCGTTTATCTCAATATCCGGAGAGTACACTGATAACCTTTTCAACCTTGACACTGCCGAAACGGAAAACTTTCTGACAACCATTAACCCTGGTATTTGGTTAGCATTACCAAGCAGAAAAGAGATCCCGTTACGTATAGCTCCCAACAATACCTCAGCTGGTGGTTTGCAAAGTTCCCTTGATGATTTTGTGACTTTTGACAGAATGAATGTTTATCTGTTGGGAAGCGTTGCCTACAAAATGTATTCCACAGATTCAGAGCTTGATGATTGGGATGGAGACCTTGAAGGACTCGTAAAATACAATCTGCGAACAGGTCTTTCTTTTCAGGTCGTTGACCGCCTAAGCAGAGGACAGGATCGGTTTGATGTTGAAAATGACAGCATTGAAGACAAAAGGCGATTCTACTCAAACTTCTTTGACGCAGACGGTGATTGGGAATTTACTGAAAAGTTACGTGCAAAAATTGAATATTCTAACTTCTATCTCGACTACACTGAAAAAGACGATGAATGGTTGAACCGTACAGATAATGCTGTTTCTTTATACGGATTCTATAAATATAGTTTAAAAACCTCCTTATTTGTTCAATATCGTTATGTTGATGTTGCATACGACGTGAGTACACTAAAAGATTCTGATTATAACTTTCTTTATGGTGGGTTTAACTGGATCACCACCGATAAAACTGCAGTACATTTTAAGCTTGGCTATCAGAAAAGAGAGTATAAAAGTCCTGTGGTCAATTCTTTAGTTGAAGCATCTGAAAACGCAGACAACACATCCTGGACGATGCAGGCAGCACTTGATTATTACTTCACCGAGAAAACCAAGCTGATTATTTCTGTTGATAACAATATTGAAGAGACGGATAGCTACGACTCTCTTGATAAAGTAGTACTTGCCGGCAACGTTCATTACGAGCAGGAATTTAAAGAAAATTTCATCGGATTGTGTGATTTCAGATATGAAAATTCTGACTACACCCAAGTAAGAAGAGAAGAAAGTCGTGATGACGATCGTTTTTATATCCGCCCTGCTTTGCAATACGTGATGCAAGATTGGCTGATGGCAGAACTCAGTTATTCTTATGATACAAGAAGCTCCACAGATGATTATTTCGATTATAAAACAAACACTATTTCCCTTTCTTTAAACGGTGCGCTATAGTTACCTGGGTTGTTCTTTCAGACAAGGTAGTAAAAAGCTCCAGCGCTGTCATTCCGGACCTGATCCGGAATCTATAAGTTACTGTAATGACAAGATTCCGGATCGAGTCCGGAATGACAGACTTAACGTATTGTATCTTTTTACGACGCCATCAGTGCTAACTACTAAAGGAAATAGCGATTATGCGTTCTGTTCGTTTTCTGTACTGCCTTCTGGCATTCTCTGCCATATTCTACACCCTCCTTCCAGCGACTGTTATTGCTGACGATTATCTCGTTGGCTCCGGTGATGTTCTCAAGATTGATGTTTACGATAACCCTGATCTAAAGACCACTGTTCGTGTTACCAATGCCGGAACAATAGTTGTGCCCCTTCTGGGTCAGGTTAAGGTTAGTGGCCTGAAAATCTCTGATGTTACCGGCAAACTCACCAGACTCCTGGCAGATGGCTACCTTATAAATCCGCAGGTTAATATTTTTATTGAAGATTTCCGCAGTAAAAAAGCCGTTATCCTTGGTCAGGTAGCAAGGCCTGGCATTGTAGAGATTCGTGGAACTACAACCTTTCTTGAAGCAATTTCCAAGGCCGGTGGCTTAAAAGAAGCTGCCGGTGACGTTGCCACCATTAAGCGAATTAGTGGAGAACAGCAGGAAGTTGTTATTGTCGATATTAAATCCATAGTGGAAGGCGGCGATCTCAGCCATAATATCCCTATCCATGATGGTGACACCATCTATATCGCCAAGGGTGGTATGTGTTATGTTACCGGCGAAGTTAAGAATCCGAATGCCTACTCTTGTGATAAGGACACAACCGTTTTAAAGCTTATTGCACGTTCCGGCGGATTTACCGGTAAGGCTTCAAAATCAAGTGTACGAATTGTTCGGCTTGTTGATGGCGAAAAGAAAATTTACAAGGATGTTGATCTACATCTTCAGGTACAGGCAAATGATATTATAGTTGTTCCTGAGAGTTTCTTTTAAGGGCACCATTGAAACGTAAACGCCATTTTCCTCCTGCTCGTCATTCCGGACCTGATCCGGAATCTCTACTTAATAAGCTGATTTCACAAGATTCCGGATCAGGTCCGGAATGACGTAAGATGGTAATCACGTTTACTAAACCAAAACACATTTTCACCAATTATTCATATGACACCCAACGAAATGTATGAACACCAGGAACCAGTAGAACAAGAGATCCACCTACGGGATTATTTCCAGGTAATCTTAAAACGCAAAACCACAGTTATTACCTTTCTGGTTATCACCTTTCTGACTGTTTTAATTGCTACCTATACTGCCACCCCTTACTATACAGCCTCTTCTCAAGTTCTTATTGAACGAAACGAATCTGGTGGAATCGATGGCAGATCCTATTATCGTTGGGATCCTGAATTTCTTACTACCCAGTTTGAACTTATTCGCAGCGCCAATGTAGCACATAACGTTGTCAAAACGCTTAAGCTTGACACCAAATACAAACACTACTTCTTCCAACCTAAAAAAGAGGGCTTTTCCACCTATCTTTCCGACTTAAAAAGTAGCTTTAAAGAGTTCTTGTCTGGCCTTGTTTCTTCTGACAGTGACCCCATCGAAAAACAATCAGGCGGTGGCCTTTTATCCATCACCTCAGAGCCTTTGACCGATGCTGATATCATAGCAAATATTATCAAAGGCGGGCTTTCAATCAAACCTGTTGCCAATACCAAAACTGTCCATATCACATACAGTGACAAGCATCCTGCCATGGCAAAGCTCGTTGCAAACGCCATTGTACAGGCCTATATGGATGAGATTCTTGAGATCAAACTTGCAAACAGTAACTACTCATTGCAATGGATGACATCTAAAGCAGATGAGGAACGTAAAAAGCTTGAAGGATCCGAGCTTGCTCTGCAAAAATATGTTCGCAACAACGATCTGGTAACCGTAGAAAATAAGCTGGCAGTGTATCCGCAACGCCTTGGTGAGTTTAGTTCTCAGCTCTCTAAATCCCAAACAGAACTCAAAGAATATGAAGCCCTCTATTCTCAAATAAAAAAACTGGGTGAGAATTACGACAATATCGAGATGATCCCTCTTTTTGCCGATAATAACGTTTTACAAGGCCTACGGGAAAAGATTTTTCAAGTAGAACAGAAGATCAAAGATCTCTCCAAGAAATATGGCCATAAACATCCGGTGATGATCAATGCCAAGGCGGAATATAACCTTCTCATAAAAGAGAAAAAGTTCGAAGTAAATAGAATAATTGAATCCACCCGAAACTCTTATGAGCTGACCAAAACCAAAGAAAAGAACCTCCACGAGCTTCTTGCAAAAACAAAATCAGAAATGCTGGACGTTAACGAACGTTTCACTCAATATTCAATTATGAAGCGTGAAGTTGATACCTCCCGGGTTTTATACGACGCCCTTTCATCAAGCATTAAAAAAGCATCAGTTACCGAGCAATCCCAGGATATTAATATTTGGGTTGTCAAAAAAGCCAGCCTTCCCGGCGCACCATCCAAGCCGCAAAAAAAGCGTAACCTTATGCTTGGCCTTATTTTGGGACTCTTTGGGGGTGTTGGGCTCGCATTTTTTATTGAATATCTTGATAACAGTGTAAAAGACGGCAAGGAACTGGAACAACGATTCGGTCTGACTGTTCTTGGCACTGTTGAGGAGTTTCAGGGAAAAGATGGTACGTTCCTTGATACCTGGCTGCCAGACAATCTTCTTTCTCCTGTGGCTGAAAGTTATCGTTTAATCCAGTCAAGTCTTCTGCTTTCCACTCCCGATAATCCACCAAAATCTATTCTGGTGACCAGCCTTTCCCCAAAAGAAGGGAAAACTACAACCACAAGTAACCTTGCACATATCCTTGCCCAGAATGGGAAAAAAGTCTTAATTATTGGATGCGATTTACGTCGCCCGAGAATGCACCGTGTGGCATCTATTCCTAACACCCACGGACTGAGTAATTATCTCACAGGCAGCAGGGCTACTCATCTCATCAAAACAATAAAAGAAGATGCTATTTACCTGATTACTGCTGGTGATATTCCACCAAACCCTGCTGAGCTGCTACACTCTGACAGAATGAGAACACTCATCAAAGAGATGGAAAAACGATACGATTATGTGTTGCTGGATTCCCCTCCTGTACAGCGTGTTACTGACAGCCTTACACTCAGTAAACTTGTTGATGGAACCCTGCTTGTTGTTCGTAGTGGAAAGACGACTTACGATGCGATGGAATCCGGGCTTAGAAAGTTCCGTGAAATCCATTCGAAAATCCTTGGCATTGTAGTTAATGGAGTGAAACGCCAGGGGAATAACGATTCCGGATACTACGGTTATTACGACTATTATCAGAAGGATGAAAAAGAAGATGATAACGCATAGTACGCTTGGTTAGTTATCGAGACTCAGACAAAATCCTGTCATTCCGGACCTGATCCGGAAT